>CAZEYS010000045.1:0-12440 GCA_964516095.1 uncultured Aquificales bacterium | reverse complement strand
ATATATCCACACCTGAAAAAGGCGGAATACAAATACCCCAGCCCAAAGTGTGAAAGTTAGTTTTTTACACTTTGGTTTACCAGGTTAAAAATATGGAAGACTGTATTTTTTGTAAAATAGCTGCAAAAGAAATTCCTGCAGATATAGTGTATGAAGATGACTTAATGATGGCTTTTAAAGATATAAATCCCCAAGCTAAAGTTCATGTACTGTTAATTCCTAAAAAGCATATTCCCAATAACCTCTATCTTGAAGGAGCTCATAAACCTCTTGTAGGACATATTATTCTCAAAGCCAATGAAATAGCAAAAAAATTAGGAATAGCTGAAACAGGATTTAGATTGATTGTAAACTGTGGGAAAGACGCAGGACAAGAAGTTTATCATATTCACTGGCACTTACTTGGAGGAGAACCTTTAGGAAAACTGGTATGCAAAAAATGAAAGAAGTTGATACAAGAGGACTTTTTTGCCCTTTACCTCTTACTATTGTGTCAAAAGAGTTAAAAAGTGTCCCAGTTGGAGAAAAGATTAAAGTAATTGCTGATGATAAAGCTTTCAAAAAAGACATATCTGTTTGGGCATTTGAAACAGGTAACAAGCTTGTAGAATTTAAAGAAGAAAATGGAATTTATATAGCAATTATAGAAAGAGGTAAAGGTTTCAAAGGTGAAAACATAATTGATAAGCTAAAGTTTATATCCCTTGGGGTAAAACTGCATATAAAAAAACACCTATTTGATATCTTCTTCACAAAAAAACCAAAATACTTAATAACATTTGTTTCCGTTGCCGAAGGACTTAGGGCAGATAAATGGATAAAAGAACAAGGTTTAGATTTAAACTATACACTTTTACCTGTTCCTAAAGAAATATATCCATATTGTGGTCTTGTTTTCGGGACAAGAGATAAAGAAACTGCACTTAAAATTTATAACATACTTAAAGAAAACAAATTTGCTGTAGAAGATGTGCATAAAGTAGACAAGGCAAAAAAATATCCTAAGGTGGAAATTTAATGGAAAGAATAAAAGCCTGTGAGTGTAAAAATATATACTTAGAAGAAGTAATTGAACTCATAAACAAAGGATTTGATACAATAGAAAAATTGCAACAGGAGCTTCAAATTGGAACTGTTTGTAGTATGTGTTTATTTTCAGAAAATGATATTAATGGAGAAAGACCTGTCCATCTTGACAAGTTACTTAAATCTATAAAAGGAAGGTAAAAATGGAGAAAGTAGTATGCATATATCATAAAAACTGTACAGATGGAACAACATCAGCTGCAGTACTTTTAAAAAAGTTTCCAAATTGCAAACTATTCCCCTTAAATCATAATTACAAAGAGGATGATATAAACCAGATACTTGAGGCTATAGATAAAGACACAGTGGTATACATAACAGATTTTTCTTTGAAACCTGAAGATTTGAAAAAAGTGTTAGAAAAAGCTAAAAAAGTTATAAATATAGACCACCATATTGGAGTAAAAGAAACTTTAGAAAAAATAGCAAAAGAATATACAAATTTTGAATTTGTATTTGATAATGACCATTCGGGAGCATCACTTACATGGAAATATCTATTTGGAGAGCCTATTCCAGAACTTATAAAGTACGTAGAAGATAAAGATATCTGGAGATGGAAGTATAAAGAAGATACAAAATATGTAGATGCATATCTAATAATGCTAACTGATAAACCTGAAGAAATGAAAAATCTAATAGAAGCAGATATTGAAAAAATAAAAGAAAAAGGTAAAATAATTTCAGAATTTATGGATTACCTGGTTAACAAATTTGTAGAAAATACAAACCCAACCTATCTAAAGATAGGAAATTTTGTAGTTAAAGGATTTAACGCTGTATGGTTTCAATCAGAAATAGGGAATAAATTATCTATTAAATATAACGAACCAGTAGCTCTTTTCAGTATAAACGGTGATTTTGTAAAATTAAGCTTTAGAAGTGTTGAAGGGCAAAAGCAAAACGCTTTACAACTTGCTAAGCTACTTGGAGGAGGAGGTCATAAACACGCTGCTGGCGCTGGTATCAGCTTAAATGAATTTTGCAATATGATAGTAGAAGGAGGTAACTAAGTGATAAATACTGAGGAATTCCAAAAATTATCAACCAAAGAAAAAATTATCAAAGTTGCAGCACAGATAATTGTAAAAGAAGGACTTAGAAAATTCACAGCCAAAAATATAGCATCAAAATTGGGGATAACAGATGCTGCCATTTTTAAACACTTTCCAACGATGGATGATATTATTCTAACTCTGATAAACAATTATGTAGCAAGATGTAGTAAAAGTGCTGAAATTGGAGCATTAAAAGGAGAAACTGTCAAAGAAAAGTTAGAAGAAATACTAAAATCTCATATAAAAGTTCTTGAAGAAACAGAAGGTGCAGTGCCAATTTTATGTTTCGAATTTTCTCGCTCCAATAACGAAAAGTTTACCCAGATACTGCATTCGTTTATCCAGAACTATAAAAAAGTGTTGAAAGGCATTATAGAAAAAGGGCAAGAAGAGGGAATTATACGAAAAAATCTGAACCCAGAAGAAATAGCCATGTTTATATTAGGTTCAATTCAGGCAAAAGTTTTTGCAAAAGTAATAGAAAAAAGAGAAGGTCCTGTTGTTCCAAATCCAGATGCGTTTATTGAAGAGATATTTTATGGAATTATGGAAAGATGAAAAAAATAAGTGTTATTTTGCTTTCCTTTATTATTCTTAATACAGCCTTTGCTGATCAAAATAGTAAAATCCAAAAAGGTATTGAAAAAATAGAAGAAGGTATAAATATTATCTTCAAACAATTAGATAAGGAGACCCAGCAGAAACTAAAGCAGCTGGAAAATGAGCTTGAGAAACTTAAGTGCAAGTTAAAAAAAGAAAATTTAAAAGAAGAAAAAGAAAAACTGATTAAAAAAATACGAAAGTTTGAGGAAGCAATAAAGCAAATCATCAGGGAAAATAAAGGCTATGAAACTTGATACCTATGAAGAATTTAAAGTTAAATGCAAAAAATGTAATGATACAGGATGGATATACAAGGAAAATCAGGTATATAAGTGCCCTTGTAGGTTATCGCAGATAACAGAAAATATATCTAATAGAATGAAAATTCCTAAAAAATATAGACATGCAACTCTTGAAAATTTTAAACCCTATAAAGAGTATGGGCATGATGAAATCTTAAAAAGAATAAAAAGATATATACTTTCCAATGAGTATAAAGAAGGAAAAGGCCTCATATTTATCGGACCACCAGGTATAGGGAAAACTCATCTTGCAGTTTCTATACTTAAAGAGTTCTTCTTAAAGAGAAATATAGTTGGTTTATTCAGAGACACACGAACACTGTTATTTGATTTGAAATCCACTTTTGATGGCTCAGGCTCCAGTAGAGAATTACTTCAAGAGGTACTATCTGCTCCAATTTTAGTATTAGACGACCTTGGTTCTGAAAGATTATCAGATTGGGCAAGGGATATACTTCACTACATTCTCATTCACAGATATAACGAGTTAAAACCTATTATAATAACTACCAATTTAGAGATAGATATAGATACACAAGAAAACGAATCTCTTGAAACCAGAATGGGAAAACCAATAGTTTCCAGAATATCTGAAATCTGCGAGCCGATTTACATGACCGGAGAAGACCACAGAACCATGAAAAAGTTAAATAAGATTTCTAAGGAGGAAGACAGTGAGAACAGCTAAAGTGGAAAGAAGAACAAAAGAAACCCAAATAGAAATTGAAATAAACTTAGATGGAACAGGAAAATACAACATAGATACTCCAATTGGATTTTTAAATCATATGCTTGAAAGTTTTTCAAAACATTCCTTAATAGATTTAAATGTAAAAGCTGAAGGAGATATACACGTTAGTCATCATCATACTGTTGAAGACACTGGAATAGTCTTAGGACTTGCAGTAAAACAAGCTTTATCTGATAAAAAAGGTATTAGAAGATTTGGATACTCAATTATACCTATGGACGAAGCTTTAGGACTTTGTTCTATAGATTTATCAGGTAGGCCTCTGTTATACTACGATGATCTTGGACTTAGAGGAAAAATTACCGATTTTGATTTTGAACTTATGGAAGAATTTTTTAAAGGATTTACTTTATCTGCAGGAATTACCATGCATCTAAAAGCTTTGTCTGGAAAAAATCTTCATCATATAGCAGAGGTATTAATAAAATCTTTTGCAATTGCCCTTAGAAATGCCATTGAAATAGATACCAGAAGACAAGGAGATATGCCATCTACAAAAGGGGTATTGTGATGAACAGAAAAGAAAAGATACTGGAAATTTTACATGAGAAAAAAGAAGTTACAGTAAAAGAACTTGCGAATATATTTAATGTTTCTGAGATGACCATTTACAGAGATATAAAATACTTAGAAAAACAAGGAGAAATAATAAGAAAACATGGCTCTATACTGTTAAATACGAAAGAAAATAAAGAAACAAAAACAGTGGATACCTGTCCAATATGTGAAAAACCAATTACCAGAGCCCATCCTTATAAAATAAAAATAGATAATAAAAAAACCCTTGAAGCTTGTTGTGAACACTGTGGGTTTTTGCTACATAAACAGTACCATGACAAACAAGTTTCAGCCATAACTTACGATTTCATAACAGAAAATCCAATAACAGCATTTAATGCCTATTATGTAGTAGGAAGTAGTGCAAAACCTTGCTGTAGTCCGAGTGTAATTCCTTTTTCATCTAAAGAGGATGCAGATAAATTTGCAAAAGGATTTGGAGGTAAAGTTTTATCTTTTTTAGAAGCATACAATGAAATTGTAAATACTATGAATATAAATATAAAAAGCTGTTGTGAAGGTAAAAAAATATAAAACTATCTGAATTATAAAATTATATTAAAATATAATTAAAATAAAAAAAGATACTTTTATATTTATAGGTAGGTTCGAGGGGGCTAATAATGTTAAGTAAAATAAGATTTCCCTTGTCTGGTTGGATGCTTGTCTTTGTCGTATTTACATCTCTTATAGTTTTTCCTATTGTATATTTTTTTACATTTAACTCCTTTAAATCAATAATTGAAAAAAAAGTAGTTAAAGACTCAGAAACTATAGCAAAACAAACTTTTAATTCTATGTTTCAAATAATGAAAAGAGGATGGAGCAGGAAAGATGTAGTCGAATTTCTACATTCCTTAAAAATTACTAATGAAAATTATGAAATAGAAATTTATAGAACAAAAGTAGTTGAAGAACTATTTGGTAAAATCAATCAGCTAGAATTTTCAAAAGAAATTTTAAAAGCGGTAAATACAGGAAAAAATATAATAGAAAAAAATAATAACCACTTAAAATTTGTTTTTCCTTTGAAAGCAGAAAATATATGTCTAAAATGCCATACAAATGCTAAGTTAGGAGATGTGTTAGGTATAATTGAAGTAAAAGCAAATATCAAAAACCTTCTTTCAGAAGCACAGAAAGAGTTCTCAAAAACTCTTCTTATGGTTATACCAATACCAGTTATACTTGTCATTATATTTGGATTTGTTCTTACATCTAAGATAAAAAAGAATATTTCCTCTTTAAATCTACTTGTTGAAAAGATAAAAAAGACAGATGATTTAAATGAAATATTTCAATATAAAATAGATTTTCCATTAAAAGAGATAGATGTTTTATACCAAAACATAAGATTATTAGCTCAAAAAATAAATAAAATAGCTGTAGATAAAGAAGCTTTAGAATTCGAAATAAAACTTCTTGAAAAATTTATACTAACATCAGACATAATAAAAGACTGGAAGAACCATATACTATTTTTACTTTCTGAAACAAATAAAATAATACCTGTATACTTTATATTCTCAGTTTTTAAAGATGACGATAAACTGGAAGTAGAAATATTCTGGTTAGGTATACCTCCTCAACAACTAAGAAAAAAAGTAGAAAAATTTATAAAAGATAAGCTGAAAGAAAAATTTAAAAATATTGATATATCACGTATAAAAGTTAACCATAATGTTTATAACCCGAATATCTGTCTGTTTGACAACAATCAAGATATAGATTTAGAGATAAAAATAAAATCATTATTTTTAGAAAAACCTGAAATCGGAGGTATTGTAGGTATAGGTATAAAGCCTGTAAACGAGAACAGCACTACCAAAAATCTAGTTGTCGAAGGTATACTATCCACATTATTAAATGTAATTGGCTCAGTAAAAGCTATATACAAATATACAAGAGAATTAGAATACTACGCTACCAGAGACCCTCTTACAAATTTATATAATCAGAGAGTATTTTGGGAACTTGCAAACTATGAGGTCAAGAGAGCAAATAAATACAGATATAAATTTTCTCTTCTTATTATAGACTTAGACAACTTTAAATCAATAAATGATACATATGGACACGATTTTGGAGATAAATTCTTGATACATATTGCTAATCTATTATCTAAATCAGTAAGACCTGGCGATATAATTGCACGATATGGTGGAGATGAATTTATAATTTTATTTCCGGAAACAGATACTACTGAAGCACTAAAAATAGCCAAAAAAATATTGAGTACAGCAGAGAAGTATTACATAAAAACGCCTGATAACAAAAAAATAACTCCACGATTTTCCATTGGTATTTCCACTTACCCTGACCACTCAAGAAACCTAAAAGATTTATTCTCCATTGCAGATGCCATGTTATACAAGGCTAAATTTGCAGGGAAAGGACAAGTTATTGTTCCAACAGAAGAAGATATTATAGAATTTTACAGTAAGGAAAATGAGCTTAGTATAACCCTCAATCAAATAATAGAAAACAAAAATGTTATTCCCTATTTTCAACCAATTTTTGATACTAAAACAGATAAAATAGCAGCTTATGAAGTGCTAAGTCGTATAAAGATGGATGGAAAGATAATGTCTGCAGGTGAGTATATTGAAGTGGCAGAGAAAACAGGTCTCATTTTTAAACTTGACCTTATTTTACTGGAAAAAACCTTCCAAAAAATAAAAGGTAGAAAGGAATACTTTTTTATAAATCTGACGCCAAAAGCCCTTTTAATCCCTGAATACATCAGCGAGGTAAACAGTTTAGTTAAAAAATATAATATAGATCCATCAAAACTTGTATTTGAAATAACCGAGCGGGAAAGTGTAAAAAGTATTGTATCTTTACAAAGATTTATAAAGGACTTAAAAAATTTAGGTTATAAATTTGCTATTGACGACTTTGGGAGTGGATTTTCTTCGTTCTACTATGTAAAACAACTTCCTGTTGATTTTGTAAAAATAGAAGGGGAATTTATAAGAAATTTAACAAAAAATGAAAAAGACAAAGCTTTTGTAGAAAGTATAGTTACCCTTGTCCATAAATTAAACATAAAAACTGTAGCAGAATTTGTAGATAATGAAGATGTTTACAGAGCAGTAAAAAAATTAGGAATAGATTATGCCCAAGGTTTTTATCTTGGGAAGCCTTCTCCACAATTAAGGGAAAAGTAATGATGAAAAAGATAATTCTTTTAGATATTTATCCTCTTCAAAACCTGCCATTATGTTAAAGTTCTGTACCGCTTGAGAAGAGGCTCCTTTTCCTAAATTATCTATAACAGAAATAACAGTTGCATATCCAGTTCTTTCATCTACATTAACATATATATCACAGTAATTTGTACCTATAACATTTTTAACATGAGGAGGTTCATCTAAAACCCTTATAAAAGGCTCATACCTATACTCTAATCTATACAGTTCAGTAAAATCTTTATTAGAAAGGTTCGTTCTAAAAGATATATTTGAGAGCATTCCCCGTGAAATAGGTACTATATGTGGAACAAACTTAATATTTATTTGCTTTTGATATACTCTATAGATAATATCTTCCATTTCAGGGGTATGTCTGTGTTTTAAAGGATTATAGGCGTAAACATCTCCAAAAGCTTCTGGATAATGAAACTGTTGCTTAGGATTTCTTCCAGCTCCAGAGATACCAGATAAAGCATTTACTATAATAGTATTATCAACTAAGAAATCTTCTTTAAGAACCGGATATATCCCCAGTAATGTTGCTGTAGGATAACAACCAGGATTTGCAACAAGATTTGCCTTTTTTATTTTATCTCTAAAGATTTCAGGTAGACCATAAACAGCTGTTTCAAGTAAAGAAACGTATTTATGCTCAAAACCATAGTATTCAGGATATTTAGTAGGATTTTTTATTCTATATGCTCCAGATAAATCTATAACTTTTTTATTATTAGATAATAGTATTTTAACTTTTTCCAAAGAAGCTTCATGAGGTAATGCCAAAAAATAAAAATCAGCTATATTTTCATTAATATCATAATCAAAAATCAAATCAGAAAAAGGACTTTTAATAAAAAAAGGGAAAACCTCTTTTAAGGCTTTCCCTGCATACTGTCGTGATGTGATTTGAACTATTTTAATATCTCTATATATAGATAAAATTCTCAGTAATTCTAAACCTGTATATCCAGATGCTCCTGCAATACAAACTTTTATAGCCATAAATGTTAACGTTTAGACCATCTGTATTTAGCTCTTGCACCCATTTGTGCATATTTCTTACGTTCTTTAACTCTGGCATCTCTGGTCATTAATCCTGCTTTTTTAAGAACTGGTCTTAATTCTGGATTATAGTTTTCCAAAGCTTTAGCAATTCCATACATTACAGCTTCAGCTTGGGCTGGTTTACCACTGCCTTTTACCGTAGCATAAACATCAAATTTCCCAAGAGTTTCTGTAATAACAAAAGGTCTATTTATTTTTGCAAGAAGTATATCCCTCTCAAAGTAATCCTTAGCTTCCCATTCTTTATTAGAAGCCGATTTAACTACTATCCTACCTGAACCTCCAGGAATGATCCATACTCTTGCTACAGCTTCTTTTCTTCTACCTGTTCCATATTTTGCAGTTTTTGGATCTACTTTTATAGTTTTCGCACCCAAGATTTAAACCTCCTTAAAAATTCTTCCACATAGAAACTAAGTTATCTATAGGCTCTGGATTTTGAGCATGATGCTTATGCTCACTGCCTCTATAAACTTTTAATCTCTTCATATATCTTTTTTGTAGTTTATTTTTTGGAAGCATTCTTTTAACTGCTAACCTGATTACTTCTTCTGGTTTATTTTCAAGCATCCATTTTAGATTTCTAACTTTTAAACCACCTGGATAACCTGAATAAAATTGATAAAGCTTGTCTGTATCCTTTTTTCCTGTATATGTAATTTTGTCAGCATTAACAACTATAACAAAATCTCCTACATCCATATCAGGTTGAAAATATGGCTTATGTTTACCTCTTAAAACATTTGCTATTAATGTAGCTAATCTACCTAACGTTTTACCTGAAGCATCTACAATGTACCACTTTCTCTTAATATCATTAACTGATGGACGATAGGTTTTCATTATCAGAACACTCCTTTGATTTATATTTAAATTACAGAACAAATATTATCTAATATACAACTTTATTTGTCAATTAATTTTAAAAGTGTGTTTAAAAAATCGGATTAAATAAGTCATATACTTCAATAATATTCAAACTATATTTTTAAAGCAGGCTTAGTTAAGAAATCTTTTTTAATTTATGCTATAAATTATTATTAATTCTATGTAATAGATAATTTACAAGAAAAATAAAAATTATGAAAATTTTGATGATTGAAGATGATCCTCTTTTAGGGGAAAGTTTAAAAGAGTATCTTGAAGAAAATGGTATCTATGTAGAATTAATACAGGATGATAGATCAATTCAGGATATCTACAATTTTGACTATTATGATGTAATAGTATTGGACTTAATACTTAAATATAATAAAGGTGAAAATATATTGAAGAATTTAAGGTTAAAAAATATTGATATACCTATACTAATATTGACGGCCAAATCAAATATTAAAGATAAAGAAATATGTTTCAGCTTAGGAGCAGATGACTATCTTACAAAACCTTTTGACCCTAAAGAACTTCTTTTAAGGATAAAAGCTTTATCTAATAGGAGACATGTAGAAAATATAATAAAAATTAACGACGTTGAAATTAACTTAATCAAAGAAACAGTTTTTAAAAACGGAAAAGAGGTAAAATTATCGAAAACAGCCTGGGATTTGTTGTATCTTTTATTAAAAAATAGAGGAGCTATAGTTAGTACAGAAAAAATACTAAATTATGTTTGGGGAGATAAACCTGTTGGAAATGAGATAGTTAGAGCCTATATTAAGGAATTACGGAAGATTTTACCTAAAGATGCTATTAAAACTTATAAAGGGAGAGGATATAAATTAGAATAAAAAACAATTTATTCTCTTTTGAGAACAAGATTTTGATAGCTTTCACTATCATTATTATAATAGGTTTATCTATCATAAATTTCGTAAGCATTTTGTATTATAAATACACTCTAAAAAGCTTTATTTTAAAAGAAACAAAATTATATTTAGAGCTGAAAAATAAAAATAGTAGTGTAGCTTTACCTTCTTATTTAAAAATATCGCAATCACCATTAGTAAAGGGAAACTATGAATTTATAAACAAATTTTATGATAAGTACGTTTTTTTAGATTTAAGCTATGAAGAAAAAAAAGTAAAAGATTTTGCATTACTTTTATTCTTATGGGAAACAATTTTAGTAGTATCTCTCATGTTTATTATGTACATAACATTAGTTAAGTATATAAAAAAGGAATACTTTTTTAAAAGTTTTTTAGAAATCTTACTTTTAACTTTAACACATAAATTGGGAAACTTTTTATCTGTACAAAAAATTAATATTGAGCTAATAAGGCTAAGATGTAAAGAAAAATCCATCTCAAGACTTGAAAAAGCTTATATGCTGATGGAAAAAGATTTTAAATTTTCTTTAAAAGTATTAAGAAATTTACATAACGATAATATGGAAATTTTAAATTTAAGAGAAGAAATATTAAAAGTATTGACATTTTTTGAAGATTTTTTATCTGAAAAAGAAGTGAAACTTTCCTTGAAAGATATTTATATTAAAATAAATCCCAATGATCTTGAGAATATACTCTTTCCACTCATAGAAAACGCAATATACTATTCTAATAAAAGAATATATATAAAGTTATGCCAAAGCAAAGGAAATAATGCTTGTATTTTTATAAAAAATGACATTAAAGATAAAAAAGAGCTAAAAGGTGCAGGAGTTGGTCTAAAAATAGTTGAATTCATAATAAGAAAATATAATAGTCTATTGGAAATAAAAAATAACAAAAATTTTTTAGTTGTGGTGTGTTTTAAAAAGTAGAAAATATTCATGATTTTTTCACAAAAAAGACAAATAATTAAAATTAGGATATTGAAATATAGAGGAAATATCAGATGAATATATTGAATTTTTCGCTTTCACTAATGTTGGTATTTTTCTCATTATCGTATGCTAAAGAAAAAACACTTATTCTTCAAGAGGACGAATATTGTAATTTTAAAGACATAATGCTAGATGAAGAGTCAGAAGCTTATCCTCATATTATCAGTATAGTATCAAGAAAAAATGGGGATAAAATTACAGTCATACCAATCCATAATAAAAAATATGAAAAAATCGTAATAAAATTAAACGACAATAATATTAATATTAAACCTGATGAGGAGATAGAATTTTTTATTTTAGATGATAATAAAGCATGCATTAGTAAAAGAGGATTGAGATGATAAACTTGATAAGAGCTTTAGTTTTAACTTTAAGTTTCATTTTATTCTTTACGGATGATGTTTTATTTGCAAATCCTCAAAATCTACAAGAAGCAAGAAATAACTATTGTAAAGTTCCACCTTTTATCCAGCAGAATATATTTGCAAATCTTTTACTCGTAATAGACTTAAGCGGAAGTATGAGATATAAAGCATATGGCAGTAATACATATAATCCGGAGGAAAAGTATCCCGGCATATTTGATGCAACTGCATATTATGCATGTTACGATGCAAAAAAGAGGAATTACAAAAAAAATGTTAAGTCATGTGATTCTAACTATAAGTATTGGGTAAAAATTGCTGATAATGTATGCAAAGCAAATTCATCTTCTCCTTGTAATGAGAAAAAGTATTATTCAGATAAAAATGTTTATGCACGAAGTGGAAATTATTTGAACTGGCTATATTTAAAAAGAATAGATGTTATAAGATGGGTTTTAACAGGAGGTCGTACCGATAATATTTTTGGAACAGAGATAGTTGAACTATATTCTGGGCAAGGTGTAAAATCAACGGACGTAACAAGTTATAATCCAAATACTGGAGAAGTAGAAGGGATTCTACAGAAAATAAGTAGAAACTCAAAAAAACCAAGAATAGGAGCTTATTTCTTCCAAGCTAAGGAAAAAGAAGAATCTTGTGACCCTGATAATAATTATATAACTAGTAA
>CAZEYS010000044.1:0-12460 GCA_964516095.1 uncultured Aquificales bacterium | reverse complement strand
GGGCTTTAACAGGAACACCTATACAAAATAACATAAAAGAGTTTTTATCCTTATACGAATTTCTGTTTCCAGATAAAAGCTTAGATGAAAATATTTCTCCTGAAAGAGTAAAAGAGTTATTAAAACCAATAATGCTTCGAAGACTAAAAAAAGATGTTTTAAAACAGCTCCCAGACAAAATCCCTCCTATAATTGAAAAATTGGAACTTTCACCATCCCAAAAACAGGAGTATGATTATATCTTAGGTAAAGAGCAGGAACGGATAACAAATCTAATTGAAAGACATAAAAAAGATAAAAAATTCAAATTTTTACTGAAAAAAAATCTAATACAATCTATCCAAAAACTGAGACAAATCTGTAATTTTCCATCCAGTAGTTTAGAAAGCCCTAAAGCTGTTCGCTTAAAAGAAATAGTTGAAGAACTTATAGAAAATGAAGAAAAAGTAGTAATTTTCACAAACTTTTACACCTATGGTGTTGAAAAGATTTACCATTACTTAACAGAAAAAATAAAAGATACAAAAATAGCGGTGTTTCATGGGAAAATGAACCATAAAGAAAAAAATCTTGCGTTAAAGAAATTTAAACTGGAAAAAGACTATAAAATATTTATAGGAACAATCGGGTCTGCAGGAGAAGGATTAACTTTAACAAATTCAAACTATGTGATATTTTTTGATATACACTGGAACCCAGCAAAAATGTGGCAAGCTGAAGACAGAGTACATAGAATAGGACAGAAAAATAAAGTAATAATTCACACCTTAATAACAAAAAATACAATAGAAGAAAAAATACTTCAAAAGGTTCAGGAAAAGAAAAAACTCATAAACAATGTTGTAGATAGTGTAAAATATAAAAAAGAAGATATAACAATAGATGACCTTCTAAGCATAATCGGAATAGGGGATAAAAATGAAAGTTTCTCAGTATCATAAGCAAGGGTTAAAAAACTTTGTAGAAGAAAAACCTGAAGGTTTTAAAGTTTTAGGAGAAGCTAAAGAAGGGGTCCATAAGGTAGTGTGTTTTATAAAAGAAGAAAATGGAAAAATAATAGATGCTAAATTCAATTCATCTAAAAGATGTAAAAAATTAATGGCTATTGCTGATTTAATATGTGAAAAAATAAAAGGTCAAAGTATAAGCAATATAAAGATAAACGACGTCGAAATATTAGAGTTTTTTAAAGAAGAAAAGGATACAGAAAAAATGGAAAACAGATTAAATATAGTAAAAAAAGCCTTAGGAGTTTAAATGAAAACACAGATACTTGAAATGCTTCAACTGCAACAAGAATTAAATTCAAAAATAAATAAAAACTGGCGAAAAGAAAGAACAAAAGAAGATTTCACAAGAGCAATATGGATAGAGTGTGCAGAAGCTGTTGACAGCCTTCCATGGAAGTGGTGGAAAAAACAGACGGCAGATTTAGATAATCTAAAAATAGAAGTTGTAGACATATGGCATTTTATACTCTCCTATATTCTCCTGGACTATGAAAACATTTCAGATGCACTTGAAAGCGATTATATCAAAACTTTTGAAAAAGGTATAAATGAGGATTTTCACAATATAAACATAAATGGTGCGTACCTAAATCACTATTTAGGGGAAACCGAGTACAATAATAAATTAATATTTTTAATAGAAAGGGTTGCAGAAGGATTTTTAAAAGAAAGCCCTCTGGAAGGTATTTTTTTCTTCGGTTTACTTGTAAGAAACACTCTATCCTTTGACAAACTCTATCTCTTATACATTGGAAAGAATATCCTAAACCATATAAGACAGGAAACAGGCTATAAAGAAGGAAAATATAAAAAAGTAATCAACGGGATAGAGGACAATAAATACCTGTTTGAAATAGTAAAAAATATAAAAACAAAAGAAGAGCTTGAAGAAAAAATAAGAGAAACATTTAAAAGCTTAAATTGAGGAGGTTTTAAGATGGATCCATATAGTGTTTTAATAAGCCAGTTATTCTGGATAATATTTCTATTTTTACTATTTTTCCCTATGCTTAAAGCTCAAACTCTTGAATGGAGTAGAGAAAGACTTATCAGAGCCATAGAGGAAAAAAGAAAATCCAGAGTTATAACCATGATACACAGGCAAGAAACTCGTTCGTTTTTAGGATTTTTTATGATGAGATTTATAACGATTGAAGACTCAGAACAGGTATTAAGAGCAATAAGACTAACTCCAAAGGATATGCCTATTGATTTTATAATACACACACCAGGTGGACTTGCCCTTGCAGCTACTCAAATAGCACAGGCTCTTGCGGACCATGAAGCAGAAGTAAGAGTTATTGTTCCACATTACGCAATGTCAGGAGGTACCCTGATAGCCTTAGCTGCAGATAAAATAATAATGGATAAACACGCAGTTTTAGGACCTGTAGACCCACAGCTTGGACAGGAGCCAGCAGCATCTATAGTTAAAGTAAAAGATATAAAAGACCCAAATGAAATAGATGATGAAACCTGGGTCAAGATAGATGTAAGTGAAAAAGCCTTAAAGCAAATGTACGAAAACGTTAAATCTCTACTTCTTAAAAAAGGTTATTCAGAAGAAGTTGCAACAAAAGTAGCAGAAGAACTGTCATTAGGTAAATATACTCACGACTATCCAATAACTGTAGAGAAAGCTAAAGAACTTGGTTTAAGAGTATCCACAGATGTACCAGAGGAAGTTTACGCTTTAATGGAACTATATCCTCAACCAGCAGGAACCCAAGCAGTCCAGTATATTCCTGTACCTTACCAGAGACCGGGAAACTCTACACATAATACTAAACCATGAAAAAAGTAATATTAAAACTCAGATCAGCACTAATAACTGGTTTTTTCATACTGCTACCTATAGGGATAACCTTATGGGTAGTTCTATCCTTACTTGCATTTGTTAATAATTTAATTCTTCCTTATATAAGACTGTTTATAAATATTCCTGATATACCAGGGATTGGAGTTTTTATAACGCTGCTACTGGTTTTAGTTACAGGTTTGCTTGCACAAAACTACTTTGGAAAAAAACTGTTTACTCTTTGGGACAAACTAATAGCAAAAATTCCCCTTGTAAGAGCAATTTATTCAGCTACAAAACAAACGTTAGAATCTCTTTTGGCAAACAAAAAAGGAAATTTTAAACAAACTGTTTTAGTGGAATTTCCCAGAAAAGGTATGTTTTCTATTGGTTTTGTTGCAAATGAGCTTAAAATAAATGGAGAAGACTATCTGGCAGTATACGTACCAACTGCACCAAATCCAACTTCTGGTTATACAGTATTTGTGAAAAAGTCAGATGTAATAAATACAAACATGACAATAGATGAAGCTACTAAAATAATCCTATCTGGTGGCTTAGTTGTTAAAAAAGAGATAGATTTTATTTAGTAATCTCTTCTATTCTCTGCTTTATAGTATCAACAAGCTTATCATATACCCCTTTAACTTTATATGCTTTCTCTATTAGATGTTCTTCACCTAAACTTTCTGTAAGTTTTATGACAGGTATTATCTCTATATTTATCTGGTCTAAATACTCTTCAAGGTCAGCTTTTAACTCCTCTTCTGTTAAGTCTTCTATCGCATGTAAATAAGAATGGTAGGTCAGATTTGCAGATATAAGCAGATGTTTGAGCTGTTTTTCTATATCTCCTCTATCGCTTCCTGCTTTTGTAAAATCTGGCATTATTTGCTCACTCCTTTGAACTGTTATACATAAGCACATCATATACTTAAAGCTTATAAAAAAGCTATGTCAAATATCAGTTAAAGGATGTTTTGAAAAGCCAAACTTCTGCCTATAAACACTTACTGTATTTATCAGCAAAGATGCTACAGTCATTGGTCCTACACCACCTGGAACAGGCGTTATGGCTGAAACTTTTTTTATTAAATTTTCAAAATCTGTATCTCCAACAATTCTTCCATTTTCAAGCCTGTTTATCCCAACATCTACAACAACTGCTCCCTCTTTTACCATATCTTCAGTAATTAAATTAGCCTTCCCAGCAGCAACAATTAATATTTCTGCTTCTCTTGTATGTTTAGCAAGATCTTTAGTATTTCTATGGCAAACTGTTACAGTGGCTTCCTCATTTTTTAAGAACAAAAGCGCCATAGGTTTACCTACTATGTTACTTGCACCAACAATAACAACATCTTTTTTATAAGTTTCAATGTTATATTCCTTAAGCAAAATCCATATACCAAGAGGAGTACATGGAATTATGGCATCTTTCATACCTGTTGCAAGTTTACCAACATTCTCTGGATGAAAACCATCTACATCTTTTCTTGGGTCAATGGCGTTTAAAATCTGTTGGGTATTTATATGTTTAGGTAAAGGAAGTTGAACCAGTATTCCGTCAACGTCTTCGTCTTTGTTCAGTTTGTCTATATATTTTAGAAGTTCCTCTTCAGGTATATCCTCTTGCAGATGAAGGTAGATTGATTTTATTCCTACTTCTTCACAAGATTTTCTTTTGTTTTTTACATATATCTCACTCGCTGGATTATTCCCAACAAGTATTACTGCAAGACTTGGATTTCTCAAGCCTTTTCTTATATAGTCTTTAATTTCTTCTTTAAGCTGTTTTTTTATTTTTTGAGCTACCTTTTTTCCATCTAATATTACTGCCATTTCTACTCCTTCAAAGTTTCCTCTATTTCTAAAGATTCAGCCACATCAAAAATACTTTTTATTTTTAAAAGAGGAATATTTTTCATAATTATGATATCGCATTCGTAAAATGGAACTCTATTTATCATCCCTATTATTTTAGGATTTTTTATCTTTAAACGACGGCCTTTCTTTATATTTTCTGACTTTAATATATCATCCAAAAGGACAACTTCAAAGTCAAGTATTATATCTTCCTTATTCATCTTTGGGTCAATCAATATTAGTCCCTGAATAAAGATATTTTCTTTAAGATATCTTTTTGTTTTTTTAGAATATACTGAAATATTTCATCTTCTAAGACAGGGGACACTTTTTTAAATTTAAACCCAAGTTTGTAAGAACCTTTACCTATCTCTTTTATATAAACAAGTTCAGCTAAAACTTTAAACTCTTTTCCATTTATTTTAATAAACATCTCATAGTCTCTGCCAAGCTCAAAACTATCTAAATTGTTTAAAATAACACCAACACCCTTTTCTGAAATATCCCACGCTTTTGTTTCAATATCGTTTATCTTTATATAAATGGGGTTTTCTTCATCTACATGAACCCTTATATATTTTCTTTTTAATTTAGGCTCAACAGCTATTGTTGGAAATGTGGTTACCATTTCGTCTTTATTATATATAATCACATTCATGACATATATAGTTCCGTTGTAATCAAAGTAAAGCTCTCCAGATTGGGAAAGGGCAATTTCTAACTTTTTATCAAAAGACCATACTATCTGCTCTTTTTCATAGTCTATTTCATGTAACTCTATTTTTACTTTTATTGGAATTTCTTCGTAAAATGCATAAACCTCAATTTGCTTTTTTTCTTTTATCCATTCTAAAACAGATGCCATTTAATTTTCCTAGTATAATTTATTTATGGAGAATATTATAAAATATTTCCAGCTTTATTTCACAAAAGGTTTAGGAAACAGGTCTTTAAAGGCAGTAATAGAACATTTCGGTAGTATAGACAACGTTTTTAACTCATCTTTTGAGGAAGTTTCTAAAGTAGTTGGAGAAAAAACTGCTAAGCTTATTTTAGAGAAAAGTTTTAATTATAGAAAAGAAGCTGAAGCAGAACTAAAAAAAGTTGAAAAACACCATATAAATCTACTTTTATATGAGTCAGATGAATATCCCCAGAATTTAAAAAATATACCGGATCCTCCTTTACTGTTATACATTAAAGGCGCTATTCCAGATAATTACGGTGTTTCTATTGTAGGAACCAGAAAACCTTCAAATTATGGAAGAAAAATAGCCTATTTAATAAGTAAACGCATTTGTGAAAATGGTATATGTGTTATTTCAGGAGGGGCATACGGAATTGATACAATAGCCCATAAATCTGCTCTGGAAAATAACGGTAAGACTATTGCTGTTCTTGGTACTGGAATAAATATAAGTTATCCTGCTACAAATAAAAGATTATTTGAAAAAATAGCTGAAAATGGTGCTTTAATCTCTGAATTTCCCATTGACACTAAACCTTCAAAATTTAATTTTCCACTTCGAAATAGAATAGTTGCAGGTCTTTCTGAAGCGACAGTTGTAGTAGAAGCCCCTGAAAAATCAGGTTCATTAATAACGGCAAAACTTGCAAATGAATACGGTAAACCAGTATTTGCGGTCCCATCTAATATAGATAATCTAAACGGTAAAGGTTGCAATCTCCTTATAAAGGAAGGAGCTATTCCTCTAATAGATTTTGAAATAATATTTAACGAAATTCCATATTTAAGCAAATATAAAATTAACACTAATCTCATCGAACTTTCAGAAGAAGAAACACTTTTCTTACAAACTATTGAAGGTGAAGCTTATTTGGACGAAATAGTAGAGAAACTTGATTTAAGTTTTGAGCAAGCTTTCAATCTTATATTTAACCTTGAAATGAAGGGAATTATAAAAAATGAAAATGGGCTAATAAAAAGACTGGTATATTAGCCCTCAAACACGTCTTTATTTTTCGCCTGGTCTGTTTCTTTTACATCTTTTAAGGAAACTTTAATTCTTCCCTGTTCGTCAACATCTATTACTTTAACTTTTAATACATCCCCAACGTTTATAACGTCTTTAGCTGATTTTAATCTTTCATCGGATATCTGAGAGATATGGAGTAGACTTAATCTACCAGGCATTAGTTCAACAAAAGCTCCATAATCTTCAACTCTTGTTACTTTTCCTAAGAAGATGTCACCTTCTTCTATGTCCATTATGAGTTCGTTAATCATATCAGCCGCTTTTTCACCAGCTTCTCTATTAACAGCATATATCTTTATCAATCCATCTGGTTCTATATCTATCTTAACACCAGTTTCATCAATTATTTTTTTGATGTTTTTGCCAGATGGACCTATGATTAGAGGTATTTTATCTGGTAGTACTCTTAACTTAATAACTGATGGAGCATATGGAGAAACTTCAGGTCTTGGTTTATCAATGGCATCGTACATAAGGTCTAATATATGAAGTCTTGCTTTTCTTGCCTGTTTTAAAGCATCTTCAAGTATCTGTCTTGTCAGACCTTTTATTTTAATATCCATTTGTATGGATGTTACTCCATCTCTTGTTCCTGCTACCTTAAAGTCCATATCTCCAAGATGGTCTTCATCTCCAAGTATATCTGTCAAAATTACGTATTCTTCATCATTTTTCAATAAACCCATGGCAATACCAGCAACATGTTTTTTCATAGGAACACCGGCATCAAATAGCGCAAGTGAGCCAGAGCAAACTGTTGCCATAGATGTGGAACCATTTGATTCTAAGATTTCTGAAACAACTCTTATAACATACGGAAATTCTTCTTCTGAAGGTATTAAAGGCTCCAATGCTCTTTCAGCAAGAGCTCCGTGTCCTATTTCCCTTCTTGTTGGTGCTCTTGGTGGTCGAGCTTCCCCAACACTGAAAGGAGGGAAATTGTAATGCAACATAAATCTTTTTTTCTCTTCACCTTCTTCTATACTTTCTTCTATTTGTTCTTCTCCGGGAGCTCCAAGTGTAACTATACCTAAAGACTGTGTTTGTCCTCTTGTAAAAAGTGCAGACCCATGTGTTCTGGGGAGGATTCCAACTTTTATCCATATAGGTCTGATTTCATCAGGTTTTCTTCCATCTATTCTTACTTTTTCTTTAAAAACCTTTTCTCTCATTAAGTTTGAAACAACTTCCTTGAAAACTATTTTTGCTTTTGGAAGTACTTCTTCCTCCAGTTGAAGCTCTTCGACAGCCTTTTCAAAAATTTCATCTATTTTTTTATTCCTTTCTTTTTTATCCTGTATATTGAAAGCCTGTAAAATCTCGTCTTTGTAGTTTAAAAACTTTTGTTTTAACTCTTCTTCAACTTCATCTTTTTCTACAGTTATCTTTTCTTTTCCTACTTTATTTGCCAGTTCAATTTGAAAGTCTATAAGGTCTTTTATCTTTTCATGGGCAAACATAATAGCGTCTAAAATTTCTTCCTCTGGTACTTCTGTAGCACCACCTTCAACCATTACAATTGCATCTTTTGTTCCAGCTACTACAATATCAAGGTCTGACTGATTTCTTTCTTCATAAGTAGGATTTGCAATGAATTTTCCATTAACCCTTCCTACTCTAACCCCAGCAATAGGACCCTCAAAAGGAGCCTCTGAAATCATTAATGCTGCTGATGCTCCGGTGATAGCCAGAACATCTGGGTCATTTTTATCATCTGCAGATAACGTCATGGCAGTTATTACAACATCATTATGGAAACCTTTAGGAAATAAAGGTCTTATAGGTCTATCTATTAGTCTTGAAACAAGTATTTCTCTATTAGTAGGCTTACCTTCTCTTTTTACAAATCCACCAGGGATTTTACCGTAGGCATAACTTTTTTCTCTGTATTCAACTGTTAATGGCAAGAAGTCTATATCTGTCTGAGGTTCAGGAGAAACTACAACTGTTACTAAAACTTCTGTTTCCCCGCTTTTAACTATAACTGCACCACTTGCCTGTCTCGCAAAGTATCCAGTTTCTATAGATATTTGCTTGCCGTCAACTTGAGCTTCTACTTTTTCTACGGTAAATCCCTCGTTTCCCATTTTTATTTGTTTCCTCCAGTTTGTCTTATTCCAAGCTCTTTTACTATTTTTTCGTATCTTTCTGCGTCAACTCTTTTTAGATATTTTAGTAACTTTCTTCTTTTGTTAACCATTCCGATTAACCCTCTTCTGGAATGAAGGTCTTTTTTGTTTTGTTTAATATGTTCTGTTAGATTTTTAATTCTTTCTGTCAAGATAGCTATTTGAACTTCTGGAGAACCAGTATCACCTTCATGTCTGGCATATTTTTTTATTATCTCAGCTTTCTTTTCTGCAGTAATAGACATATAAAAACCTCCTAATAATTGTTAATTTTTTTGAGGAAATATATTATATCATATTATAAAAATAAGCCATTTTTTATAAAGGTCAGAAAAATGAATAAAGAAAAGGTAAACCTAAAGGATTTAAATTTTAAAGAATTAGAAAACTGGGTAAAAAAGCAAAACTGGCCAAAGTTTAGAGCTAAACAAATTGCTAAATGGATTTACAATAAGAAAGTTTCCTCTTATGATGAGATGACTGATTTATCAAAGGATATGAGAAACTATCTAAAAGAAAACACAGAGTTTGATAGTTTAAAACTGATTTCTTTTGAAAAATCACGGATAGATGGAAGTATAAAGTTTCTTTGGCAACTTAAAGACGGCCATACTATAGAAACTGTTTTTATCCCTGAAAAAGATCACAATACCCTGTGTGTTTCAACACAAGTTGGATGTGCAGTCGGTTGTACGTTTTGTTATACAACAAAAGATGGGCTTTTAAGAAATCTAAATACCTCTGAAATAATAGACCAGTATTTACAGGTTCAGAGATTTGTAGGTAACGAAAATAGAATTTCAAACGTTGTATTTATGGGAATGGGAGAACCTTTAGCAAATTATGATAACGTAAAAAAAGCAGTTCAAATAATGACAGATAAAAACATGTTAGACCTTTCAAATAGAAAGATTACTATTTCATCATCTGGCATAATAGCCCAAATACTGAAAATGTATAATGATAAAGAATTCCCACAGGTAAGGCTTGCTGTTTCTTTAAACGCACCCAATCAGCAAATCAGAGAGCAAATTATGCCAATTTCTAAGACAAATAAACTTGAAGACTTAATGGAAGTACTAAATTCTCTACCTTTTAAAACAGGATACAGAATAATGCTTGAATATGTTTTAATAAAAGACATAAATGATAGACCTCAGCACGCTCATGAACTTGCAAAACTAATAGGCAAAAACAAAAAAAGATACAAAGTTAATCTGATACCATTTAATCCTCATGAAGGAAGTCTTTATCAAAGACCTGAAGACGAAAGGGTTGAAAGGTTTCAAAAAATCCTGTGGGACTATAATATTTCAGCATTTATAAGATGGAGCAAAGGAAAAGATATATCAGCTGCATGTGGACAGTTACGAAAAAAAGAATTAAATAATTTAATAAAAATTGCCAAGGTTAATTAAAATGTTAAAAAGCAAACTTTTTCCGGTAGATATCTTGGATGATGGCAATGCTTACCATGTTATTATAGATATTCCTGGGGTCAGTATAGAAAACTTAAGTATAACTGGTGGTGAGAACTATATAATAATCAGTGGGATAAAAGAAAAATATGCAGGTAAAAATTATATACTTATGGAAAGGTACTCAGGAAAATTTTCAAGGAAAATTTTCTTTCCTGAAAATATAAATATACAGGCTGCTGAGGCCGAGTATGATAAAGGTGTTTTATATGTGAAAATTCCTAAAATAAAAAATGAACTTTTTATAGACACATCTATAAAAGTAAACATAATCTACAGGAGGTAATTGATGGCTCTATCCCCATTTGAAGAAGAAAAGTTAGATATGAACTTACCAGAAGAATATCCACTTCTTCCAGTAAGAGATTTAGTGATTTTTCCTTATATGGTTTTTCCTATTTTTGTAGGTAGAGATTTTTCTATAAAAGCTGTTGAAGAAGCTATAGAAAATAATGACAGATATATTTTTATCGCTTTACAAAAGGATAAAGATATAGAAGAACCAACTAAAGATGATATTTATGAAATAGGTACAGTTGCAACTATTCTCAGAATGATGAAACTTGAAGATAATCGCATCAAAGTGCTGGTTCAGGGAGTAGCCCGTGGAAAAATAAAAGAGTTCAAAAAGGAAGACGGCTTTTATAAAGTAAAAGTTGAAGTTATCGAAAACGATGAAGATTATGAAGAAAGTATAGAAGTAGAAGCTCTAATACACTCTGTTAAAGACCTTATAGATAAAGCAATAGCCTACGGTAAACAGATAGTTCCAGATTTAGTTGGGATTATAAAATCTGTAGATGAACCTGGCAGACTTGCAGACCTGGTAGCTTCAATACTGGATGTTTCGTCAAAAGAAGCTCAGGAAATACTAGAAACTATAGATCCTGTAGAAAGACTTAAGAAGGTACATGACCTTCTTTTAAAAGAAGTAAGTCTACTTGAAGTCCAGCAGAAAATCAGGAATGCTGCCAGAGAGCAGATGGAAAAAGACCAAAGGGAATATTTCTTACGACAACAGATAAAAGCTATTCAGGAAGAACTTGGAGAAAAAGATGAAAGACAAGAAGAGATAGAAGAATATAAAAAGAAAATTGAAGAAGCTGGAATGCCTGAAGATGTAAAGAAAGAAGCCTTGAAACAGCTAAAAAGACTTGAAAAAATGCATCCTGATTCTGCTGAAGCTGGAGTTATAAGAACATACTTAGATTGGCTTGTCGAGCTTCCATGGAATAAAAAGACAAAAGATAGACTTGACTTAAAAAGGGCAAAAAAGATACTGGATGAAGATCACTATGACTTAGAAAAAGTAAAAGAAAGAATAATTGAATATCTTGCAGTTCAAAAATTAAAAAAAGGTAAAGGAATAAAAGGGCCAATTTTATGTTTTGTAGGACCACCAGGTGTAGGAAAAACTTCACTTGGCAAATCTATTGCAAAGGCATTAGGTAGAAGATTTACAAGAATAGCTTTAGGTGGTGTAAGAGATGAAGCGGAAATAAGAGGACACAGAAGAACATACGTTGGAGCAATGCCTGGCCGAATAATACAGGCGTTAAAACAGGTAGGTACTAAAAACCCTGTAATTATGCTTGATGAGGTTGATAAACTGGCTTCAGATTTCCGTGGAGACCCAGCTTCTGCACTTTTAGAAGTTTTAGATCCTGAACAGAATAAAGAATTTGTAGACCTTTACCTTGGGGTTCCTTTCGACCTTTCTGAAGTAATGTTTATATGTACAGCAAATAGAATAGATACAATTCCACGCCCTCTTTTAGATAGAATGGAAGTTATACGAATTCCTGGATATTCAGAAGAAGAAAAGTTACATATCGCCAAAAAATACCTTATACCTAAGCAGTTAAAAGAGACAGGTTTAAAGCCAAAATATGTTGAGTTTACAGACCCAGGACTTCAATTTCTAATTAGAGGATATACACGAGAAGCTGGGGTTAGAAACTTAGAAAGAAAAATAAATGAAATTTTAAGAAAAATAGCCAAAGAAATTGCTTTAAAAGGTAAAAAGAAAAAGTACAAAATAACCAAATCTGTGGTGAAAAAGCTCCTTGGTGCTCCTTTATACACACCAGAAAAAGAGAAAAAAGACGAAATAGGGGTTGTGCAGGGACTGGCCTGGACAGAAGTTGGCGGAGAAGTTTTAAAAATAGAAGCAACAAGAATG
>CAZEYS010000043.1:0-12626 GCA_964516095.1 uncultured Aquificales bacterium | reverse complement strand
TTATTGCAAGGGTTTCAATTTTATCATTTAAAGGAGTAGAAGTTCCATGAGCATTTATATAGTCAACTTCAGTAGGATTCAATCTTGCATCGTTTAACGCCATAGATATAACTCTTTTTGCTCCATCTGCATCTGAACAAGGAGCGGTTATATGATATGCATCTCCAGTCATTCCGTACCCAACAATCTCTGCGTAAATTTTTGCTCCTCTTTTCTTAGCATGTTCCAGCTCTTCTAAAACAAGGATACCTGCTCCTTCTCCCATAACAAAACCATCTCTTTTTGCATCAAAAGGTCTGGATGCTTTTTGAGGTTCATCGTTTCTGGTAGAAAGAGCTTTCATATTGGCGAATCCAGCTATTCCAAGAGGTGTTATTGCAGATTCTGTTCCTCCAGCTATTATTATATCTGCATCGCCACGCTGTATAACCTTAAAGGCATCACCAATGGAATGGGTTCCTGTGGCACAGGCAGTAACAACACAAGAGTTAGGTCCCTTAAAACCAAATTCTATAGATATATAGCCAGAGGCCATATTAGATATACCAGAAGGTATAAAGAAAGGAGAAACCCTTCTGGCTCCTTTCTCAAGTAGAACCTTCTGTTGGTCTTCTATATCTCTAAGGCCGCCAATACCGGTTCCTACTATAACACCTGCTCTTTCAGGGATAAAACTACCTTCTTCTAAGCCTGCATCTTTAATAGCTTCTTTTGCAGCTACAACTGCAAATTTTACAAAATCACTCATTCTTTTCGCATCTTTTCTATCCAGGAACTTTGATGGGTCAAAGTTCTTAACTTCTCCGGCAATAACAACAGGAAGATTATATGCATAAGGATCAAAACGTTTTATTACATCTATCCCACTTTTGCCGGATATTAAGCTTTCCCAAAATTCATCAACATTATTTCCAACAGGTGTTATAGCACCTATACCGGTAACAACGACCCTCCTCATCTCAAACCTCTTTTATCCTTGTTTTTGGGCAATGTAGTCTAAAACATCTTGAACTGTTGCGATTTTCTCTGCATCTTCGTCAGGAATCTCAACTCCAAATTCTTCCTCAAATGCCATAATTAGCTCAACTACGTCTAAAGAATCTGCTCCTAAATCATCTACAAATTTTGATTCAGGTTTTATTTGGTCCGGAGACACTCCTAATTGGTCTGCTATTATTTCCTTTACTCTTTCTTCAATATTTTGTGCCATCTTAACCTCCTATTTTTGGTTTTTAATACATTCCACCATTTACATGGATTGTTTCACCAGTTATATAACTGGCTAAATCAGATGCTAAAAAGCAAACTACATTTGCAACATCTTCAGGTTTACCGAATTTTCCAAGTGGAATTTGCTTTAAATAAAGCTCTTTTATTTCTGGAGAAAGTTTTTCTGTCATATCTGTCTCTATAAAACCGGGAGCTACTGCGTTAACTGTTATATTTCGTGGTGCAAGTTCTCTTGCTAAAGATTTTGTAAAACCTATAAGCCCTGCTTTTGATGTTGCATAATTTACCTGTCCTACATTTCCAATAAAAGCTATAATTGAAGATATGTTAATAATTCTTCCATATCTTTTTTTAACCATTTTTTTAACAAAAAACTGAGTAATCTTGAAAGTACCGTTAAGATTAACATCAATAACCTGATTCCAGTCTTCTTCTTTCATTCTTATAAAAAGAGTGTCTTTTGTTATTCCGGCATTGTTGACTAATATGTCAGGTGTATCTATTTTTTCTTCTATTTCTTTAAGGCTATCTGTTATATCTTTTGAAAAATCAAGTTCTACTCCGTATGCTCTAACATTAAAATCGGCCTCTATTGCTTCTGCAACAAGCTGTGCATTAGCTCTATTTCTACCTGTTATAACTACAGTCGCACCTCTTTTTGCAAATTCAACTGCAATTGCCTTTCCTATTCCTCTTGTTGAACCAGTAACAATAACTTTTTTTCCGGTAAAATCCAAATTTCGTCTCCATCAGTAATTATTAAGAGGGATTTAATATCTAAATACTATACCACAAACATATATTTTTTACCATATTCTAATTTTACTTATGAAAACATCTAATATTACTATTAGCATGTATACTATGCTTACGTATCCATTTACAGTAAAGAAGGCTACATTTATTTTGGAAAGATCATTTTCTTTTATTAAGGAATGTTCATAGATTAAAAACAGTGTAAGGATAAAAAGACCTACAAAATAAATAATTCCCATTTTAGCGTAAATACCAGTTAGGATTAAAAATATTAAAGTTAAAAAGTGAAAAAAGCGGGCTATAAGTATGGCTTTCCTTATGCCAAATTTGGAAGGTATAGAGTAAAGTCCTACTTTTTTATCAAATTCTATATCCTGAAGTGCGTATAAAATATCAAAGCCAGAAACCCAAAATGCCATTGCCAACCCTAAAAATATCGATGATAGGGATACAGTTTCTTTTAAAGCAATTTCAACAGCAATAGGTATTATGAAGTATATAAGTCCTAATATAAGATGAACTAAGTAGGTAAACCTCTTACCTAAAGGATAAATAATAAACAGTATTATGGCAACTGGAGATAGATAAAAGGCTAGCTTATTAAGCTGATAAGCTGCAAATATCAACACCAAAGATGAAAATATAGCAATGAATAGTATTTCAAAAGGTTTTACAAGACCAGAAACAGATGCCCAGTTTTTACTTCGTGGGTTTAGTTTATCAAAAGGAAGGTCTATAAGCCTGTTAAAAGCCATTCCAGCCGTTCTACCAGCTATCAATGCAATTAAAATCCAGAATATTTTTTCTAAAGGTGGTATGCCTTTCTCAACAGTGAAAATAGAAGAAATAGCAAATGGTACTGCAAATATAGAGTGTTCAAACTTTACAAGTTCTAAATAAGATTTAATTTTTTTCAAAATTTTCAATTTTGTGTTTTACCTCTTTTAATGAATTTGCAATTATATCAGGCTTAAAATTGTCTGGTAGGTCTTCAAGCTTGTATTTACCAGTTGTTATGAAAATAGCTTTTATTCCAAGTTTAGAAAATGGAATTAAATCCGTAAAAATATCATCACTTAAAACTGCTATCTGGTTTGGGGAGATATTTTTAAATTTGGCAAGTAAAAGCTCATTGTAAGGAGCACTGTTTTTTCCTAAATGATTCCATTCTTTTTTTGTGGAACATGCTATCATTTGACCAATGCAACCAACCCCAGGAAAGTAAAGATTATCATCATCTTTAACTATAAGATTTGCATTTAGTGATAGAACTTTTGCATTATTTAACTTTAACGCAGAAACAGCTATTTTTAGTTTTTCAAAAGTTATATTTTTATCTATACCTACAATAACTGCACCAACATGATGGTCTTCTTTTACAATGAAACCTTTATCTTTCAAAAAGTTTTTAAGATTTTCATTTCCTATTACAAATAAATCTTTAATTTTTTCTTTTTCTAAGTAATCAGGTAATACAACTAAAGGTGTCAAGATTTCATCTTCTTTTAGAAAGACATTTTGTTTTTTCAGTATATCAATTATCTGCTCAGGTGTATACATAGAGTTGTTTGTTGCAATGCAAAATTTTATACCTTTTTCCATTAGAAACTTTATAAATTCTGGAGCCTCGTCGAATATGTTTAAATTCTTATCTTTAGTTATAACACCATCTAAATCAATAATTAACCCTTTAAACATTTTCCTTTTATTTTCCTATTGTTATTTTCACTTAAATATTTTACAGCATTAATCTGTTGCAACACATGTTGCAACATTGCAACACTTTGCAACACACAAAAGTCTTTTTCAATGTTATTTTTCAGTGATTTATATTTGGCATGTAAATTGCTTTTTATTAAAGTATGAAAACCAAAATCCTTTAGGAGGGTAGCCAAAATGCCAACACTAAAAGAACTTATGCAATTGCCTGGTGCTATTGCAGCAGGAAAATTTGATTCAAATGGAAATCTGTGTGCCTACACTGGAGATATTTCTGAAACAGCAGCAGAGATAGCTGGATTGATGGCAGCTGCCAACAAAGCTATTGCAAACATGCAGGCAAAAGGATGGACTGCATATACAGGCAAAGAAGGCTTTTTCCCTGTTCAGGGTTTTTCTGTTGCTGCTGGTAAATATGCAGCATGTATCGCTGGAAGTTATGGAGTATTTGTTGAATTAGACAAAGCAGACTTTGACAAAATCTTTGAAGTACTTTCACCATAAAATTTAAGGAGGTAATAATCATGGCAGAATTAAAAAAACTTTTAGACATAAAAGGAGTAATTGCAGCTGGAGAATTTGACAACCAAGGTAATTTAGTTGCTTATGAGGGTGATATTTCAGAGGAAGAAGCTGCTATGGCAGCAAAAATGTGCTGGGCAAACAATGCTATGGCAACAATGCAGACAGAAGGATATACAGCATTTTCTGGACAAGAATGGGTTCCCCTAAAGGGATGGGCACTAAGTGGACCTTTATATTCAGTGTGTGTAGCAGGAAATGTTGGTGTCTTTGTTAAAAATGATGAAGTTTCATTCAACGAAGTGTTTAAAGCATTACTTTCTTAAAAATAAAAAAGGGGGTTTGCATTATTATGCCTAAGTTTTTGACTGAAGATTGGATAAAAGAATATGCTCAGATGTGGAACTCTAACGAAAATTTGAAAGAAAACTTGAAAAAGTTTAGTGCAAGTATTAAGTATTATATTGAAGGTAGTGAACAACCACCAGTATACATAAAAGTGGAGAAGGGAGAAGTTAAGGAATACGGTATCGCAAATGGAGGGAAATTTGATTTTGAAATGTGGGCTACACCAGAAAATTGGAAAGTTCTTGCTACAGGAAACCTAGGACCTAAAGCTGCAATGTTAACAAAGAAATTGAAGTTTAAAGGTTCTATGATTACAGCTATGAAATACATGGCTCCATTTGAAGAAAGCTTAAGGATGATGTCTAAGATTCCTACAGAGTGGTAAGATGGATTTATCAATATTGGATTATCTCTCAGAGGGGGTTATTTATATAACCCCCCAAAAAAAAATTGGATATATAAATAAGCCAGCATCAAAAATAATAAATAAAAAAGTAGGTGATAGTTGTTTTGGTATTTTTTCGACGTGTAAAGACAACTGTCCCCTTGATAGTAATAACATAAAAAAGTTTGATAATTTTGAAGCCAAACTTCTCTGTTGTCAGAAAAGTATATGTCATACCATAACACCTGTTTTCGAAAATGGAAAGTTTAAAGGTTTATTAGAAGAATTTAAAGATAGTTCCCAAATTACCCAGTACATCAATAAAATAAAAGAGCAAAAAGAATTTACAGACATCATCCTGGATTCTGTAATAGATGCGATAATTGTCACCGATAATAATGGGGACATTATTCATTACAATGAAGTTGCTAAAAGATTAATATGCAAAGAAATAGACAATATAAAAGGTTTTAACATTGAAATGTTACTTGGAATTACTTTAAATAGGTTGCCAGAAGAAGGGCAGAGGGAGGATATAGAAATAGAAACGCCAGCTCACGGTAAAATGAAAGTTTCTTTACTTAACACATCTTTAAAAAATAAAAAGGGGAAACTTATATCCTTTTATGTACTTCCTGACTGTATGATAAATAGTAAAGCAAAAAGTAGAATAGTATCAAAAAATCCAGAATTTTTATCTGTTATTGATATGGCAAAAACTGTTGCTGACACAACTGCAAATATACTAATAGAAGGAGAAACAGGAACAGGGAAAAGTGTTTTAGCAAAATATATACATATGATGTCTTCAAGAAGAGATAAACCGTTTATAAAAATCAATTGTGCAGCTATTCCAGAAAATTTGTTGGAAAGTGAGCTTTTTGGATATATGAAAGGGGCATTCACAGGAGCTTATAAAGATAAACCTGGGAAGGTAGAGCTTGCGGAGGGAGGGACTCTTTTTCTTGATGAAATAGGAGATATGCCAGTTTATTTACAGTCAAAACTTTTACACCTTATACAGGAAAAAGAATTTGAAAGAATTGGAGACATAAAAACACGTAAAGCTAATGTCAGAATTATAGCTGCTACAAATAAAACTCTTAAAGAGTTAGTAAAAGAAGAAAAATTCAGAGAAGACCTATACTATAGACTTAAGGTAATATATTTGAAGGTTCCACCTTTAAGAAAAAGAAAAGAAGATATCCCTGTTTTAGTTAACTATTTTATTGATAAATTTTCACAGGAATATAACCGTAAAATAAAAGGAGTATTTCCATCAGCTATGAAATTACTACTGGATTATGAATATCCAGGTAATATAAGAGAACTTGAAAATATAATAGAAAGAGCTGTAATAATATGTGATAAAGACTTTATTTATCCTGAGCATTTGCCTGTTGAAGTAAGACAAACCAACCTTCAAAATACAAAATATCTACAACAGGAACCACAGGAAAATGAGATAGAAAGAATAAAAAGAGTATTAAAAGAAACTAATGGAAATAAATCTCTTGCTGCTAAGATTTTAGGCATGCATCGAACAACTCTATGGAGAAAAATAAAAGAGTATCAGTTACAAAATTACCTTTCTTAATTTTTGTTTTATAATTTTATTTGTTATGCTACTTGTGTATGGGAAAGGTAAAACTGGCAAATCAGTTTATAACTTTTGTATAAAACATGGAATTGATGTAGTAAACGTTGATGATGAAGATTTTAATAGTGAAATTCTAAACAAAGTTTCGAAAATAGTAGTTTCTCCGGGAATTGCCTTTTATCACAGAATATACACAGAAGCCAGAAGAAGAAATATTCCTATAATAAGTGATATTGAGTTTGCCTATCAGTTTTACAAAGGTAAAATAATCGCTATAACAGGAACAGATGGGAAAACAACTACATCATCTTTAATTTATGAAATTTTGAAAAGCGCAGGACTTGATTGTTATATAGGTGGTAATTATGGTATTCCTTTTATAGATATAGTAGACCATTCAGAAGATAACACTATTTGTGTCTTAGAGCTATCATCTTTTCAGCTTTACTCTACTCAAAAGTTCAAACCAAACATAGCGTTAATTTTGAATATTGATACTGACCATTTAGATTGGCATAAAAAAAGAATTCACTATGTTTTGAGTAAGCTAAAAATAACAAAAAATCAGACTAAAAAGGATTACCTGATAATAAAGGAAAATCTCAAAAACTGTATAAAAACACAGGCGAAAGTTATTCCTATAGACATAAACTCCTACATAGACAAAAATAATGAAGATATTTTAAAAATAGATGATTTTAGTTTAAATCACAAAGATATAAAGTTAAAGGGGGTTCACAATTTAGAAAACATAATATTTGCCATAAAGACAGCTAAAATCCTAAATATAGAAAATAACATTATTATCAATGCTATTAAAAACTTTCAACCTTTAGAACACAGATTGGAATTTGTGAAAAAAATCAAAGAAGTAGAATTTTATAACGATTCTAAATCAACAACAGTTCAAGCAACAAAAATGGCTTTACATTCTTTTAACACAGATGTTGTTTTAATACTTGGAGGTGTTGATAAAGGTGGAGATTTCTCACAATTAACCTCTATCTTAAAAAATAAAGCAAAGGCTGTTATCCTAATAGGAAAAGATAAGTATAAAATAAGTAAACAGCTTGGTTTTGAAAAAATATACAGTGCTGAAACATTGGAGGAAGCTGTTAAATTAGCGTATAATTTAGCATTGCCAAATGGCACAGTTCTATTTTCTCCAGGGTGTGCAAGTTTTGATATGTTTAAAAATTACCAGGATAGAGGTAATAAATTTAAAGCTATCGTGGAAAATTTAAATGAAGAGATTTAAAGTTAAAAACTTAAATGTTCTTTATACAGAAAAGAATGATAATGTAGAGCAAATTCTTCAAAGCATTCCTGTAGAAAAAATCATTTTCCCACATCAAACTCATTCGTGCAACATAAAAAATATCACTGAGGATTTGGAAAACTGCGATGGTATTTACACATCTGACAAAAATATAGCTATTGGAATAAAAACAGCAGATTGCGGAGCCATAGTTCTAACAGATTTTGAAAAAGTTATGGTAGTGCATGCTGGATGGAGAGGATTATTAGGAGGTATTCTTGATAAAGCCGTAAACCTATTTAATAAAAAAGTAGATTTTGCTTTTTTATCACCATTTGCAAGAAGTTGTTGTTATGAAGTAAAAGAAGATTTTATTAAAAATTTAAAACCAGAAGAAAAAATTTATCTTAAATCCAAAAACGGAAAGTACTTTTTTTCTATGGAAGACTTTATTATGGATAAACTGGAACCTAACGTTGAAGAAATTAAGGATTCAAAGCTTTGTACTATATGTAACACTAACCTTTATTCATACAGATGTGGAGATTTAAAGGATAGAATGCTTACTATTGCATGGCTTGATAAAGAATAAAAGCCCCCCATATTAATGGGAGCCTTTTTTATAATTCACCCAGCCTGTATATCCTCCTGCTAAAATAGATAGTTTTTCAAAACCCTTGTTTTTCAATATACTTGCAGCAAGTGCAGCTCTTGGACCAAGGCCACAATAAATTATTATATTTTTATCCTTGTCAAGTTCATCATATTTATATCTAAGGTCAGGTAAAGGAATATTTATAGAGTTCTCTATTTTTCCGTTTTTTAGTTCAGATTTGGCTCTAACGTCCAGAATAATGGTGTCTTTATCTTCCAGTAAATTTTCTAATAGACCTGGAGATAAAGCTTTGATGTTATCAATATCTTTACCTTCTTTAGACCATGCAAACGTGTGATTTTCCAAATATCCTGTAACTTTATCAATACCTACTCTTCTTAGTTTTAAAGTGGCTTCAATAACATCTTTTTGTGTTTCTGCTACAAGAAGTATTTCTTTCTCTGGATTTAAAAGCCATCCAGCAAACAAAGAAAACGGCATAAACTTGTAATCCATACTTAAGGAACCAGGAATATGTCCACCTGCCCATGTTAAATAATGTCTAATGTCTAAAAGAGTGCTCTTCTCTATTTTTTCTTGAAATTCCTCAACAGAGAAACTTTCTGGCTGAGGTAATTTATTAAGATATGGAGCTCCAAGCTCATTTTCTTTTGAACATCTTTTAAAGTGGTCTGGAGCTGGAGGCATATCCTCTAAAAGAGTCTTAATAAACTCTTCTTCTGGAAGATTTAACAGTTTATTAAACTTTCTCTCATATCCAATTGTAGAACTTCTTTTTGCTGACAAAGCCTTTCCACATAATGTACCTGCACTATGAGCAGGATAAACTTCTACAAAATCAGGTAGTTTCATTAACTTCTGTAAAGATGCATAAAGAGCTTTTGCAAGTTCTTCTTTTTTATCTGGAAATAAATCAGGTCTTCCTACATCACCAACAAAAAGCGTATCCCCTGTAAAAACAGCAGCCGGTTCATTTCCCCTTGTAAGGTCTGTAAAAACATATGAAACGTGTTCTGGAGTATGTCCTGGAGTATCAAGTACATCAATTTTAATATTTTCTATATGTATACTGTCACCTTCTTTAACAGGTATATGTTTTCTAGTTGCGTTTTGTTTTGCAGGTAAGTATAAATCTGCACCTGTCTTTTCTGCAAGTTCGTAATGTCCACCTATAAAATCAGCATGCAGATGTGTAACTAAAACTGCTACAATTTTAACTCCAAGCTCTTTAGCTTTGTTTATATAATCGTCTATATCTCTTTTAGGGTCTATAACTATAGCTGAATTCTGGCCTGCAACAAGATAAGATAAGTGTGAAATCCCATCTCCTACAAAAAATCTCTCTATTATCATTGTTGACCTCCTTTGGTTAGTTAATGCTAACTAATCTAATAGAGAAAAAATAATACAGGTATGATATTAATCAAGAAACCATTAAAGAAACACTTTAGATCTAATGTATAATATTTTTTTAACCTCATTAATTTTTCCAGTAAGGAGATTAATTTGAAAGTAGTATTTTGGGGAACTCCAGATTTTGCCGTTGAAAGCTTAAAGGCACTCTTAAAATCTAAACATCAAGTCTTAGCTGTAGTTACACAGCCAGATAAACCTAAAGGAAGAGGAAAAAGATTAACACCTCCACCAGTAAAAGTTTTAGCTCAAGAGTACAATATTCCTGTCTTTCAACCAGAAAAGGTAAAAAACAATAAAGAATTATACGAAAAATTAAAGAGTTTAAATCCAGATATATTTGTAGTTGTAGCCTATGGTAAAATCCTACCTGAAGAAATAATTAATCTTCCTAAATTCAAAACAATAAATGTCCATGCCTCACTTTTACCGGAGTTTAGAGGTGCAGCTCCTATTCATAGAGCAATACTGGAAGGAAAAGAAAAAACAGGTGTTTGCATAATGGAAATAACCCAGGAACTTGATGCTGGAGACATTTATGAGTGTAAAGAAATTGAAATTTTAGACGAAGACGATATCATTTCTTTACATGATAAACTTGCAAAAGAAGGAGCCCAGCTTTTACTACAGGCTTTAGATAAAATAGAAAAAGGACAGATTAACAAAAAACCTCAAGAACATGAAAAAGCAACTTATGCAAAACCTATCAAAAAGGAAGAAGGAAAAATAGATTGGTCTAAATCTGCACGGGAAATTTTTAATCAGGTTCGGGCATTTAAAGTATGGCCAAAAGCCTTTACTACTTTTAGAGACAAAGAGATAAAAATATTGGATGCAAAAGTCTCAGACGAAACTTCTACTGGAAATAATGGTGAAATAGTAGATATTATAAAAGGTGAAGGTTTTGTAGTTCAGACTGGAAAAGGAAGATTACTTATTAAAAAACTTCAGTTTCCAAACTCAAAACCTATTTCAGCTGATGAGGCTATAAGAGGTTATCATATTAAGGTCGGTGAAAAATTAGGAGGATAAAAATGGCAAGATTAATTATAGCTATAATATTTACAACTCTTCTTTTTACAGGGTTTTCTTTTGCAAAAGGTTTTAAAGTTGGAGGATTTAAATCTTACAAATCTTATAAAAGCCAATCAACTCTAAAACATGGAAATGAACCAATTTCCCAAAAATACGATACGACTAAGCTAAAAAACAAAAATTTAAAAACAGTTAAGTCTTCTCAAAATATGAAAAAACCATCTTTCTTAAATAATCCCATATTCAAATGGTTTATAGGTGGAATGATATTTGGGGCAATCCTTTCTATGCTTTTAGGTTACGGATTTCACATTGGCATGCCCGGTCTTTTAGAGATACTATTAATAGTTGGTCTTATATACATTATTTATAAATCTTTTAAGAAAAAAGAGTATGCACATGGATAACCAGGGAAAATTTGTCATTTGGGGAAGAAATCCTATAATTGAGGCTATAAAAGCAGGCAAAAGTTTAGAAAAAATTATGGTAGCTCATGATAGCCATCTTCCAAAAGAGTTAATAAAACTTGCTGAAGAAAAAAATATAAAAATCCAGAAAGTTCCAAGAAAAAAAGTAGAAGAAACAGCCGGAACGAAGAAAACACAAGGAGTGGTAGCTCTACTTTCGCCTGTAAAGTATTGGGATGCTAACAAACTTTTAGAAAAAGCAATAGAAGAAAAAGGATTTTTATTAGTTTTAGACCATATAACTGACCCGCAAAATGTAGGTAATATGATAAGAACAGCAGAAGTACTTGGAGCAACAGGGGTAATTACTCCTAAAGAAAGGTCCTCCCCTATAAATGAAGTTGTTGTTAAAGGTTCTGCTGGTGCAGTTTTTCACATACCAATTGCAAAAGTTGGTAGTATTAGAGATATACTTGATAAGTTTAAAAAAATGGGAGGCTGGGTAGTAGCAGTAGAAAAGGGAGGAAAACCCATACACAAAATTAAATTCCCATTTCCCTTGGCTATTGTGCTGGGTTCAGAAGGAAAAGGAACATCTAAACCAGTATTAAATGTAGCAGATATCATAGCTACCATACCTATGAAAGGTAAAATAACATCTTTAAATGTTGCCTCAGCAACTGCTATTGCTTTATGGGAAGTAGCAAAACAAAACTGGATAGAGGGTCAGCAATAAATGAGTAGATTTGATGAACTTGCCAAACAGTGGGATGAAAAACCCTCAAGGGTTGAAAATGCCAAAAAGATAGGAGAGGCAATACTTAATTCTATCCCTGTTTCAAAAGAGTGGAATGTTTTAGATTTTGGAGCAGGAACAGGCTTACTTACATTTTATATTCAACCTTATGTTAAACATATAGATGCAGTAGACAACTCAAAAGGTATGCTTGAAGTTTTAGAAGAAAAAGCCAAAAAGGCCAGAATTAAAAATATAAAACCTGTTCTAAAAGATTTAGAAAAAGATGACCTTGGAAAAAATAAGTATGACCTTATAGTTAGCAGTATGACACTGCACCACATAAAAGATTTAGAGAAGTTTGCGAAAAAACTGTACGATGCTTTAAAAGATGGTGGCTATATAGCTATAGCTGACCTTGAAAAAGAGGGAGGGACGTTTCACTCGGATAATGAAGGTGTATATCATTTTGACTTATCCAAAGAAAAAATGGAAAATCTTTACAAAAAAGCAGGTTTTAAAAACTTTAAATACAAAATAGTGAATATTATAGAGAAAAATAACAAAGAATACCCTGTTTTTTTAGCTATTGGAGAAAAGT
>CAZEYS010000042.1:0-13426 GCA_964516095.1 uncultured Aquificales bacterium | reverse complement strand
CCACACATTGAACAGAATTTTGCAGATTTATATCCCTCCTGAGGTAAAGTTTCATCATGATATTTTCTTGCAGTTTCAGGGTCAATTGCAAGTTCAAACTGTTTTTCCCAATCAAATTCGTATCTGGCTTTAGACATTGCGTCATCCCATTCTTTTGCACCTGGTCTGTGTCTTGCAAGGTCAGCTGCATGGGCTGCTATTTTATAAGCAATAAGCCCTTGTTTAACATCTTCTGCATTTGGAAGTCCAAGGTGTTCTTTTGGAGTAACATAACAGAGCATTGATGCTCCGTACCATCCTGCCATAGCAGCGCCAATAGCTGATGCTATATGGTCATATCCAGGTGCAATATCAGTTACAAGAGGACCTAATACATAAAATGGTGCTTCATGGCATAGTTCCATTTCTTTTTTGATATTCATTTCAATTTGATCCATAGGAACGTGTCCAGGACCTTCTATCATAACCTGAACACCATGTTCCCAGGCTTTTTTAGTAAGTTCCCCTAAAACTTTCAATTCAGCAAATTGAGCTTCATCAGAGGCGTCATTTATACATCCTGGTCTTAATCCATCTCCTAAAGAAAAAGAAACATCATATTTTTTCATTATCTGACATATTTTATCGAAGTTGGTATAAAGAGGATTTTGTTTTCCATGAACGGTCATCCATTCTGCCATAATAGAACCACCACGGGAAACAATACCCATTAATCTATGGTTTACAAGAGGTAAAAACTCTCTTAAAACTCCAGCATGTATTGTCATGTAATCAACACCTTGTTGAGCCTGATGCTCAATCATGTCTAATATATCTTGTTCTGTAAGCTTTTCTATTGAGCGGACTTCTTGTAAGGCTTGATATATTGGAACTGTTCCAACAGGTACAGGTGAATTAGCGATAATTGCTTCTCTAATTTCATCAATATTTCCACCTGTGGATAAATCCATAACCGTGTCTGCTCCATATTTCAAAGCTACCCTTAGTTTTTCAAGTTCACCTTCAACATCAGACACAACTGCAGAGTTACCTATATTAGCGTTAACTTTACACTTGGCAGCTATACCAATAGCCATTGGCTCAAGTCTATAATGGTTTATATTAGCAGGTATTATCATTCTTCCTCTTGCCACTTCATCTCTGATAAGTTCAACAGGAAGCTGTTCTCTTTTAGCAACATATTCCATTTCAGGAGTTATGACTCCCTCACGTGCATAATCCATCTGAGTTTTTCCATAAGTAGTGCTTCTTGGTACTGCATATTTACCCATATCTTAAACCTCCATAAAAATTTCTTAATAAAATAAAAAAAGCCACCTTTCTAAAAAGGCAAACTTTTTTCCAACCTGATTAGAAAGATGGCTTTAAGGTAAAAAGCCCGCTTTCCCTACGACGGTATTAACCGTATCAGGTTCGAAGGGTACTTTCTCAAGTCCCTTTGTTTAGGACTACCCCTAAGCGGTTAATTTCATATTCGATTATTTTTTAATATATCGTCTGTTATTTTCGTAATATAATGATAAAAATCACCCTATATAATCTTATAAATAGCCCCTTCTGGTGTTGGAATACTTTCAATTAATCTCACTTTTATCTTTTTTGCAGTTCCATAAGTCTGGTTTTTTGTGTCTTTTATTTTATTTAAAAAGCTATACATATCTACCTCTTTAGGTCTTTTTAAAGTGATATGTGGATGATACTGTCTATTCTCTCTTTCAAATCCCAAACTTTCCAGTTTTGATTCTATTGTATTGTGTAAACTTTCTAACTGGCCATCCTCATCAAATACTTCAATAAAAAAAACTTTTGGATTATTTATGTTGGGAAAAGCCGAAAAACCTTTGAATACCAAATTTGCAGAAAACTCTCTATCTAAAATATCTGAAAGGGTTTGCTTTATAGTGTCTACCATTTCATCTTCAACATTTCCTAAAAACTTAAGAGTTATATGAAGATTTTCGAATGGTGTCCATTTTCCAGATAGAATTCCACCAAACTCTTTTTTGATGTTCGAATAGGTCTTTTTGCCTATACTATCATACACAAAAACGCCTATAAATAACCTTTTCAAAATAAAACCTTTTCATGTTATTATTTAAAACATAATACTATAAATTTCAGGAGATTTAAATGCTATTAAAGCAAGCAAATACATCAGTAATACAAAGGGACAAAACTTCGCTTATTGTTAAGACCTATGCACTTTTAACTGTCGGATTTATTTTTATGGCATTTGGAGTTACAGTTGGTTTAAACTTTATTCCTCAGCTTCTATCTTTAGGCAAATGGGGCTTTTTAATAGCATCACTTCTTGCTACTATTGGAACTATGTTTTTAGCTATTGTCAATAAAAATAACAAACTTGGATATATTTTTTTCTTACTTTTTACTTTCGTTATAGGTTTTTTTGATGCACCAGCTATAGCTGTTATACTAAGTACACCTGCTCTTGTTTCAATATTTTATCAAGCTGCCATTTTAACAGCACTTATTACAGCAAGTATCTCTATTTATGTCTTAGTAACTAAAAAGAACTTTAGTTTTTTAGGAGGATTTTTATTCACAGGTCTTGTAATAGTGTTTGTACTAATCCTTGTTAGCCTGTTCTGGCATAATAGAATGATGGACTTCGTAATTTCTGGTATGGGTGCGATTTTGTTCTCTTTATATATTTTGTACGATACTTCAAGACTGGTTAATGAAAATACAAATCCTGTCGAAATAGCTATTGCTCTATTTTTAGATATTATTAACCTGTTTTGGATGCTATTTGAGCTTTTAAAGATTGTAAATGGAGAAGAATAGAAGTAGGGGGAATTTAAATATGAAAATTGTATTTGTAGCAGAAAGCGAGAAAGATTTAAAACTTATACAGGTTTTAGAAAAGTATGGAATAGAACCTGAAGTTTACACAATTTCTGATGAACTTAAAGAAAAAGGTTTTAAATTAGTATCTCATGATATCATAGAAACTTTGGAAAAAATAATTAGTGAGGAAAATCCTCAGCTTGTTGTTCTTCATAAAGAAAAAGTAGACCCTTTCAAGCTCATTGTTTCTAAGCCTGAGTATATAAAAATTGCTGAAAAATTTAGCAAAACCAATTTCTTGTTTTTAAACGATGATGCTGAGGATATCAGAAAAATTGGCGTAGTATTAGATTTTAAAGAAAGTGATAATATTGAAGACTTTCTAAAATCTGCATATGATTTTTCCATGTTATTTAAAATTGAGCCTGAATATATATTTTCTTTTTATGAAGAGTACTATGAGCTTGCACTTTTAAAAACACACACAGAAGATGAAGCTAAACAGATTTTGAACAATATGAGAGAAGAAAAAATAGAGTTAATAAAAGGAAAACTGGCAAAAGCTCTTGACGGTAAACCTGTAATATTAAAAGTTCTTTCTGGAGACCCTAAAAAAAGAATTCCACTTTATTTACACGAAAATAATTTTGACATAGCCGTTTTATCTCACAGTACTGATGGCTTATTACATTATCTAGAAAATATAGAAATATCCATAGCAATAATACAGTAATAGAGGGGTTGAATATGGAACACCATACTCTTTTTGATGTATTTGGAATTCATGTAACAGAAAAAGGTCTTTTCTGGTTGTCTGTTGCTATATTTGTTGGTACTTATGCAATGATTGTTGCAGAGAAATTCTTTCATCGGGTTCCTGCTGCTTTATTTGGCGGATTTCTTGCAGTATTTATTGGAATTTTATCTCCAAAAAATGCATGGGAATCTATTGACCACAACACAATATTTTTACTTCTTGGTATGATGGTTATTGTTTCAGTTTTAATCGAAAGTGGATTTTTTTCTATTCTATCTTTGAAAGCCCTACAGATAACCAAAGGAAATCCTTTGAAAATTTTAATAGTTTTTACACTACTAACTGGTATTTTGTCAGCGTTTTTAGATAATGTAACTACTGTTTTATTTATGATACCTATACTAATTGGTCTTACTTCCAAACTGAAGTTAAATCCTATACCTTATGTTATAGCTACTGTCCTTGCTTCTAATATAGGAGGAACAGCAACATTAATAGGTGACCCTCCTAACATTATAATTGGTTCACTTGGTGGTTTTACATTTATGGATTTTATTGTAAATATTGCCCCTATTGTTGTCATTACTCATATAATTGGGACCATTACTTTTATTATTTATATGAAGATGATGGGATTTTTAGAGACAAAAATAACAGACCAAAGCCAGATTGAAGAGATAATAAAGTCCCAGAAAGTTGAATACGATGTTGAGCTTATGAGAAAAGCACTTATAATTTTTGGGATTACTATACTACTATTTTTTATGCACCATATACTTCATCTTGAAGCTGGTACAATAGCTCTTTTTATGGCCTCTATTCTTCTGCTGTGGACAAGGGAAGACCCAGAAAAGATATTTGAAAGAGTTGAATGGACTACTTTAATGTTCTTTATGGGTTTATTTATAGTTATAGGAGGTATGGAGCATACAGGAGTTTTTGAGGCAGTTGCACATTTAACATCAGGCCTTTTAACAGACCCAATGTCAGGAATTTTAATACTAGGCGGTCTATCAGCACTAATTTCTGGAATTGTTGATAATATTCCATTTACTATGGCAATGGCAAATGTTTTGATTGACTTTGCAAAAACTGTTGACTGGAATGTTGAGCCTTTATGGTGGGCTTTAGCTCTTGGAGCCTGTCTTGGAGGAAACCTTACGATAATTGGTGCATCGGCAAATGTAGTTGCTGCTGGATTAGCAGAAAGGGAAGGCTATCCTATCAAATTTGTAGACTTTTTAAAAATGGGAACTCCAGTAACAATTGTTACAGTAATAGTTGCTTTAGGACTTTTATGGCTTAAATACTATATTTTTGGTGTATAAAAATTTCAGGAGCATAGTTGCATATGCTCCCTTTTTTAAATAAAAACTCATATAGTTACCATCGATTTTAAAATTTTCAACATTTTCAAATGCTTTTCTGTAATCACCTTTAATCTTTTTTTCTCTTAAATTTTCTAAAAATTCTTCTAATAAAAATCCTTCCTTTTGTAAAATTTGGTTGTAATAAAATCTTTCTTCATCTGAGAGCTTAACTTTGTACCCTAAAACTGGCCAGAATTTAGATATTTTTAATATATCTACTTCTTCTGGTATGAAAAATATCTGGTCTTTTTCTCTAAGAAAAGTTCCATTAGTTGTTAAATCTTTTAAATAGTTTTCTAAAGACTTATTCCACAGATAAGATATATAGGCATCTATAAATAAATTTTCTATTTTTGAAAGTTTCTTCTTTTTTGAAAAGAGAAGTTTCTTTCCTTTCTCTATATTAGAAGTTTTTATTCTCTGTGTGTCGTAGTAGTTAATAAAAACGTTCACTTTTTCTTTTACAGGGAATTTCAGTTTTATATTGAAATAATTTCCTTTTAACATTCCAATTTTTATTTTTCTATTTATCTTTCCAATGAAATAGAGTATATAAAAAGAAGCATCATTTTTACTTTTTAAAACTTTACCTAAATACCGATTACTGGAGACATATTGGAATGTTAAGGCATTCTTATCTTTTAAACCAGCATAATTTAAATTGAGTTTGTTGCATATAGATAAAGTAGTTAAGTTTCGCTTTATTAAGGTATAAAGGTAAAAATTACCATCGTCGCTTACTTTATGTTCTGCTTCTTCGCTGACAATGAAATCTTCAGGTTTTTCTTTTACGTTAATGTTGTAATTAATCATAGATCGTGTATATATTTTCCAATATTACCAAACTTTTTATGCGACGCTCCGTATAATATAACTTTGAGTTTTCCATTTTTTATTTGAGCTTTGTTATTGTTGATGAAGTCTATTATCTGCTCTTTGGTAGCTTGTATTGTAAATTCAGCCTGTGAAGGAGCATCTGTTTCTCCTATTATTAGATTTTGTGATTTTGCATTGTGGTCTATTTCAGTTTTTAATTGAAATTCAAATTTATCTCCAATGTTGACATCTGTATTTTTTATAATAAAAACTGGATTTGATATAAATCTTGGTTTTTCGACAGCAATCTTCTGAAAATCATTTACCATCCATACCTGCACAGGAGATTTATTAAAAGTTAGCACTGTTTTGTCTTCTTTTTTGGTTATTTCACGCACTTTATCTCTTAAAACTCCTCTAATATTAGCTGAATAAGGTAAAACTTCATGCTCTAAGTACTCTTTACCTTTTTTAACAGAAGATGAAACTACCTTCCAGTTTATAAAGAAAAATTCTTCTTCATTACAAGGAATACCATTTTCTTCGGCAAATAATCTTACTTCTTTTATAAGTAGCTTTTCCTCTGTAGAACCAGGGAGAACTTCTTGTGAAAACTTCACCAGTTCAGGAATATAGTCCAGACCTTTCCTCTGCTGAAATAAACCGTAGATACAACCGCAGTAATTTTGGTGATATATCTGTTTTTCCTTTGACAGTTTGTTCATTTTTTCCATACCACCATTTTTCCTGAACTCTACTGCCATAAATTCAAGACCATACTTGCTTGCTATTTTTTCTCCAATGTTTTTCAAAACTTCGAAATCCTTTTTAGGGCTCATCATAAGAACAGTTGTAAATTTATTGAAACCTTTTTCTTTGGCATACTGGGCAGATTTTTCTAATCTTAAATCGTGGCAAATACTACACCTTTCTCCTCTTTCAGGTTCGTTTTCATATCCCTTTACTGCATTAAACCAATTTTCTATATCGTATTCACCTTTTTCACAGGGTATATTTAAGTCGTTGCAAACTCTTTTAGTTTCTATCCATCTTAATTCATACTCTTCTTCTGGATGAATGTTAGGGTCGTAAAAAAAGCCTTCAATATATGCATCTGGATTGTCTTCTTTTAATTTTCTAAGTGCCCAAACTGCGTCAACACCACAACATATATGAACCAGTATTCTTTCCTTTTCCATTTGCTGGCTTTCTCCTATCTAAATTTAAGGGTTAATATTATTAATCAATTTCAGTTTCTTTTCCAGTGTACTCTTACATATTTCCACCCTTCTGGGTACTGCATATTGAGTTCGCCTTTATAAGCTTTGTGAACAGCCTCTCCAATTCTTCTTGCTATATGTTCATAAGTTGTAGTTATTATTATTTTCCCATCTTCCTCTTTTATCTCTATTATTCTTTCCAAAGGTCTATAAGCTATTTCTTCTTTTTCTACGTTCTTTATTAAGTTTATAATTTCATCTTTGTGACTGTTTAAGAACTCTCCTTCTAAATAAACAACTCCTCCTTCATATTTATCCTCTATTCTTCTACATGCTGGGCATACTATTTCTTTTGCATTTTTTAATTTGCCATTTATCCATTGAAATATCCCATCGTGAAAGACTACTCCACATTTCTTGCAAACAGAAGGATCCACATATTTTTCTTTAGTAAAATAAGGGTCATGAATATACTCTTTTATAAGTTTGTCTTTCCTTTGGCTATTAGGCATCATTAAAACCCTCCTTCCTATGTATTTTCTATTTCTGGATTTAGCCTTTTCTTATCTTCATATATTAATATAATTGTTTTTATCTTTCTCACAAAGTAGTTATAAGCCATAACAGAAGGTATAGCCACAAACAAACCTAAGGCTGTGGCAACTAAGGCTTCTGATATTCCTTCCATTACAACTTTCACTCCAAACTCAGGAGAATTTCCAAGGTCGTGAAATGCTTGCATTACTCCTAAAACTGTTCCGAAAAGACCTATGAAAGGAGCATTATTACCGAAAGTTGCAAGTATGCCAAGCCTTTTTTCAAGAGCAAGTTTTAGCTCTATAGGTTTATAGGAAAGCATATTTTTTTCGATTCTCTTAATGTTTATAGCCCTTTCGATAATGACAGCTAATGAAATAATGCTCATTAGTATAAGCAGATATAAAACAGGTTTTTCACCTATAAGAGCAGCTTTGAGTAAAACCTTTGTTATATCCAATTTACTCTCCTTAAAGAAAAATAATTGCTTTTAAAAATAGAGTTAAATAAGGTATATATAGTTAAAAATGTACCTAAAGGTAAAATAATGACCTGTAGTGCTATAAGAGAAACTTCTAAAATAATAAAATTTATAATTGCTTTTATAAAGGCAGACCTATTTTCCCATATATAATGAGCTATTTCTGTGGTATTTTCAATTTTCTTTTTAAAGCTAAAAATGTTATCATCTTCAGGGTTTATTTGCTTACCTATATCTTTTAAACCCTGAAACGTTTTTAGGTTTTCTTCTATTTTTGTCTGAAAAAAATTCTCATAGAGATAATCATTAATAAAACCACATATAGGTAATGCAATTCGCAAAGAAATTATAAGTATAACTACTGTTATAAACACTTTTTTTAAAGGTTCTAAGAACTTTATCCATACGCTCAAAGCTAAAAATACAAGTAGATAGGATATAATCTTGAAAGAAGAAACTGTCAAAATTTCCTTAAGTATTTTCATAAATCCTAATAAGGAAAAAGAAATGGTTAAAACAGTAGAAAGTCTTTCTGTCGCATCATCAAGTGGGTCTAATACCTGTCCAATAGAAAGCGTAATTCCTAATCCAGCAGGAGTTATCGTAATCTGAGTATCTTTTGCAACAGATACTAAAGCATTGGTTAGTCGTGTTATTCCATATAATACAAAAGTTTCTTTTATTGCAGTATTAAAATACTGGTCTCCTTTCTTATCCAGTAATGCAATTTCATCTGGTAAAAATCTAAAAGTTAACGCGAAAACAATTAAAATTATCGAATATACTATTTTCGATTTGGTCTTTTTACTGATCTTTATCTTTTTATTATTCATTTATTAGTTTTTCTACATCTTTTACTATTTTGTCTACAGGTAAATACATACCTAAAAACTCTTCTCTAATGTTTCCTTTTTTATCTATTATTGTAACTTTCGCTGTGTGGTTTATCATTCTATGTCTCATAACCTTATCACCGTGTTTCATTTCCATGATACCCTTGTCCTCAACATAAACGTTGTAATCGTTCCAGACTTTTTTCAGAGCTTTTTCAGAACCTGTTAAAAAGATAAAATCTTTAAAACCGTGCATTTTTTTATAGGATTGTAGCCTTTTTACTGTATCATCCTTTGGGTCAACACTTACAAAAATAATTACATATCTACCTTTATAACCATCCCTATTAAGTTTATCTTCTACTTGTTTTAAATAAGCCATTATTGTAGGACACACGTGTGGGCAGTGAGTATATCCATAAGTCATGATAATCACTTTTCCTTTATATTGAGATAAGCTAAAGGGTTTTCCTTCATCTGTTACAAGATTTTTTATTTCTGGAGCTTTTTTGGGAAATCCTTTCGTAGAACCTTCAAGGGAGAAACTACTGAAAGAAACAGTTAAAACGGTTAAAAAAATGTAAAGTATCTTTCTCAATTGTAAACACTCCTCAAATAGTTTTATCTGTTTTAATTATAACTTCATACTGGTTTGTAGTGAAGGTTAATGTGGTTTTAGGATAAAATAAGAAAAAAAGCAAAAAGGTATAAAAAAATGGAAAGTATAGAGCAGCTAAAAAAAGATTACGAGTTTAGTGATAAAGATGTAGAAAGACTGAAGGAACTTAAGCCCTATATGGAAAAGTATATAAATGAATTTTCAAAGGATTTTTATGATTTTGTATTCAGATTTCCAGATATAAAAAAGTTTTTTAAAGATGAAGAAACAGTAAAAAGGCATGATGAAAAAATAAGACAGTGGTATATAGATTTATTCTCTGGTAATTATGATGAAAGGTACTTTGAAAAATTAAGAAAAATTGGTGAAATACACGATAAACTTGGAATACCCAACCACTATATTAATGCATCTTTTAATTTTATTAGAAGATGGTTTATTTCTAAAATAAATGAAGAATTTGGTTATTCAAGGAAAAGAAACTTGTATGTGGAGTCACTTGGTAAACTGTTAGATATTAATTTGGATATTCTTACAGAATCCTATATAGAAGAAGAAATAAGCAGGTATTTGCAGTTTTCTAAACTGGAAAGAAGTCTTTTAAAGATATCTAAAAGATTTACAGATTTACTTGATATGGCACTTCTTGTTGCCTTAATATTTATTTCTTTTTTAGCAGTTGGATTATTTTTATACGATATGTATTTACTTATAGCTGGAGAAGTACCTTTCGAAGCAGGTATTATAACAACTCTCGGTAGTCTTTTGATTTTATGGGCGGTAATAGAACTTATGAATGAAGAAATAAAGTATCTTAAAGGTGGAGGGTTTGCAATAACTGCTTTTGTAAGTGTAGCTCTTGCTGCAATAATAAGGAAAATACTTATTGTTTCTCTTACTCCTGAAGATATAAAAAAACTGTTAGCTTATGGAGGGATACTATTAATACTTGGCGTTGTTTACTATCTTTTAAAGAAAACCAAAGACTGAACAATGCCTAAAGGTTGTATTTTTGCATAAAATTTGTGCATTTTTAAACAAAAAATAGATAAAAACTTTAAAAATACCAATAAGTTAATATTGGCATAAAATTTGTATCAAAAGTAAAATAGAAAAATTTTAAGTGGAGGAACCAAGCCATGAAAAAAGTAGAAGCAATTATTAAGCCTTTTAAATTAGACGAAGTGAAAGAGGCTATTACAGAACTTGGAGTTTTAGGAATAACTATCTCTGAAGTAAAAGGATTTGGTAGACAGAAAGGACATACAGAACTATACAGAGGAGCAGAGTATGTAATTGACTTTTTGCCGAAAATAAAACTTGAAGTTGTAGTTCCAGATGAAATGGTCGAAAAAGTAGTAGAAGCTATACAAACATCTGCAAGAACAGGTAAAGTAGGAGATGGAAAAATATTTATTATTCCTGTTGAAGATGCTGTAAGAATAAGAACAGGAGAAAGAGGAGAAGCTGCTCTTTAATAAGAATTACAAAAAAAATTTATAAAGGAGGTTTAATAATGAAAAACAAAGTTTTATTGGCACTTCTTTCTATGCTGCCTTTTTCAGCATTTGCCGATGAGGCAAAGTTAGACACAGGTGATACAGCCTGGATGATTACTGCTACAGCTTTTGTAGTTCTGATGACAGTTGGCGGATTAATCCTTTTCTATGGTGGTATGACCAGATTTAAGAATATGGTAAATACAGTTATGATGGTTCTAATGGCATATGCTGTAGCTATTGTTGTGTGGTTTTTATGGGGATACTCTCTTGCCTTCACTGACGGAGGTGGGTTAAACGCAATAATTGGTGGACTTAGCAAAGTCTTACTGTCAGGGGTAGACTATAAAACATTAAGTGGGACTTATCCTGAATGGGTTTTTGCAACCTTCCAATCAACTTTTGCAGCTATTACAATTGCATTGGCAGCAGGAGCTGTTATAGAAAGAATGAAATTCTCTACATGGATAGTTTTCGTTATCCTATGGATAACCTTCGTATATGCTCCTATTGCTCATGTAGTTTGGGGAGGAGGATTTTTATTCAACGCTGGAGCTTTAGACTTTGCTGGTGGTACAGTTGTTCATATTAATGCTGGTGTAACTGGTCTTGTTTTAGCACTACTTTTAGGTAAAAGAAAAGATTATAGAAAAGCTCCAATCTTACCATCTTCTGTTGTGTTAACTGCATTGGGTGCTGGATTATTATGGTTTGGATGGTTTGGATTTAATGCTGGTTCTGCATTTGGTGCAAATGAAGTTGCAGGTGTCGCATTACTAACTACAAACTTAGCTACTGCAGCAGCTTTAATTTCGTGGGTAATGATGGAGTGGATTACAGCTAAAAAACCAACTCTTTTAGGAGCTGCATCAGGAGCAATAGCTGGTTTAGTTGCAATAACTCCTGCTGCTGGATTTGTTAATGTTGTGGGTGCGTTAATAATTGGACTTGTAGCTGGTATAGTTGGATGGTTTGGTGTTTATGTTCTTAAGAAAGCTATCGGATATGATGATTCTTTAGATGCATTTGGAGTTCACGGACTTGCAGGAATCTGGGGAGCTATAGCTACCGGATTTTTTGCACTTCAATCTCTTGCATGGGATGGTTCACCACTTCAAAATGGTGATAGAATTGGACAGATAATTGTTCAAATAGAATCAGTATTGTTTACAATCGTGTTTACTGCTATAATGACTACAATACTATACTTTATCGCATCTGCTATAACTGGTGGTGCAAGAGTTGATGAAGAAACTGAAACAATAGGCCTCGATGAAGAAGTACATGGAGAAAGAGGCTTTAATTTATAAAATCACATGCAAGGAGGTAAGTAAATTGAAAAAAATACTAAGTTTAGCAGCGGCAGGACTATTTACTGTAGGAACTGCCAGTGCAGGAAGTATAACTGTTGCCAATAGTGACATTGAAATGTCTGGTGGGATTACAGGAGGATACTTCTATACTACTAATAGTCCAGCAAATGACTACTTTACTGTAACAAACTTTGGAATAGACCTTGAAGCTAAAACTAACTCTCCAATAACTTTCAAAGCTGGTATAGGCAGAACAAAACAGCCAACTTTCTTTGATCCAAATCCAAATGCTACCTTTGGATTTGAGTACGGATGGGTTTCTCTTAAACCTGTAGAAGGATTAACTATTGATGCTGGTAAACTCTTAACTAACGTTGGATATGAACTGTTCCATACATATGAAAATAAAAACTACATGTTTGGGTTGGTTTGGAATGCACAACCTGTAGTATATCCAGGAGCAAGAGTTTCTTACGATGTGATGGAAGGAACAAGTGTTTATGCTGAGTATAACCAAGATGGTACAGGTGATGCATTTGCAGCAGGTATCACAGGAAACCTTCAAGGTGTAGATTATGCACTATCTTACTTCGATTATTCAGCATGGAAAAACCTGATTGATGTAGTGTTAAGTGTTAATATTGAAGGATTTGAAGTCGGTGCTAATTTTGACTACCAGTGGTTAGATGACACTGCTAAAACTCCAGGAAATGATGATAGTGCATGGGGTGTTGCAATATACGCAGGCCTTGATATGGACAGTATAGAAATTCCTGTTAGAATTGAATATGTAGACGATGGAACAAGTGGAATATATGGAGTTAACGGAGACAATGCATGGACATTCACTATTACTCCTACCTACAGACCTTCTAAAAATACTTATATAAGAGCTGAAGTTGCTTATGCTTCTACTGATAAAAATACGTTTGTCGATAAAAATGGAAATCCAAAAGATAACAGATTATCAGCTGGTGTAGAAGCTGGATTTTTATTCTAAGTTATAAAAAAAGAATTGATTTTTTAAGGGGCCGTATGGCCCCTTTTTTTTTACCAATCGTATTTTTCTCCGTATTTTTCTCTTAAAATTTTTGCAACTTTTACCATGTTTCTTAGAGAAGGTATTGTTTCTTCCCATCCTCTTGTTTTTAATCCACAATCAGGATTAATCCA
>CAZEYS010000041.1:0-13443 GCA_964516095.1 uncultured Aquificales bacterium | reverse complement strand
TTGGTCTTCTACATGGTTCAACATAAGCTACATTCCATGGTTCTGGTCCAAGCACTCTTAAAAAGGTAGCAGGATTCATAGTTCCTGCACCAGTTTCTATATCATAGGGCTGCCATAGGATACAGCCTTTTTCTGTCCAAAAATCTTGGAGCTTCTTTATTATTTCTTGAAAGGTTATCAATACCTTCTCCAAAAATTGAAATTTTTTAACAAACCAAAATTATTATAGCTAATAAAAAGATTTCGTTCAAAGTAAAATGAAAGCGGGTAGTTAGTTCATAAGTCTATAAAAGCCCTTTCTATAACTCTAATACTTTTGTCATAAGCCTTTGTTTTCTTTCTAAAGATATTTAATATTATTTCTTATAATAGGATGTAAACCTTCATTCCAATTCGTTAACCCAAATTTCTTAGCTTTTTCTGGTCAATATTTAACCAATCTGTGTGAACTTTCTGATATTTTAGTAGTTTACTTTCTACTTTTAGATAGGAGTATCATGTTGACTTTATACATTCTCTTGTGTTAATTACTAAGCAAATCTTTATATAAAAGGGAGTTTTATCATGAAAAAATTTAAATTATTTATCTTAGGGATATTACTTTCATCAACAGCATTTGCAGAAAGATATCCAATAGAAATGGAGTATGGATTTTTAGATGGATGTATTGCTAATAATAAGAAAATGGTTGATTATTGCGTGTGTGCCTTAAAAGAAATAGAAAAAGATTATACTGCACAAGAATTTATCAGATTTTATGAAAAAAATCCTAAAGGTTTCAAAAAGAAAATTATAAAAGAAATCCTTCCAAGATGTATAGATAAATTAAATTTAGATTGATTTCTTTTGGTGGAGTCGGGGGGAATCGAACCCCCGTCCGAGAACGGCCGTTGCTCAGGCCTTCTACAGGCTTAGCCTGTGTTTAAAGTTTCACCTGTAGCGACCCCACAGGCAGGGTATCTACAGGCTAGCCCTGTAAAGTTTCGGAAAGTACCTACAGGGCACTCGGCACTTCCCTATCCCGTGTGTCTGTCGCCCTTCCTGAGCCCACGGGCAAGCTCAGGAGGACGTCGCTGCGTTAATTAAGCAGCGAGAGCGATTTCGCGTTCGGGAATTGTTTGTGTTTGGTTTTTTACGGAGTATCCTTCTCCGGCCTGCTTACCTGGCGTAACCGTTCCCGTCGAACCCGAATCGACCCCTTGTATGGGATTTCCTATTCAACTGTAAGGGTAATATATTTCTTTTTTTTTATTATGCAAGTATTTTATGAACAATTTTTACAAGTATTAATCCTCCAATAAACAGAAATACAAAAATAATAGCAGCTGCATATATAGGTTTTATTCCAACACCTTTTATTTTATTTACATTAGTTTCTAAACCCATTGCAGCCATAGCAACTGTAAGTAAAAAACCGTCTATATAATTGATTGCAGAAACTATATTTTGAGGAATTACATGTAAAGAATTTACTCCGACCATAGCAATAAATCCAAATACAAAATATGGTATCGGAATATCTCTTAATGTTGTTCCCGCTCCATGAGTTTGATGTTTTTTTGCTAAATAAATACTCAAAATTATTAAAAGAGGAGCAAGCATCATAACTCTAGTAAGTTTCACTATAGTAGCAGTATTACCAGCAGGTTCTGAAATTGCAAATCCAGCAGCTACAACTTGGGCTACCTCATGAACTGTGGATCCTGTCCAAACTCCATATAAAATATCGTCTAAACCTAAAGCTGTACCAAAAGTTTTATAAAAAACTGGATAGATAAACATTGCAGTTGTACCAAAAATAGTAACTGTTGCAACTGCCATAGCAGCATGGTGCATTTCAGCTTTTACTACAGGAGCAGTTGCTAATACTGCTGATGCTCCACAAATAGAACTTCCAGATGATATTAGGTAAGCCATTTTATCTTCAAGTCCAAATAGTCTTTTAGAAATCCAAACTCCAAGTATAAAGGTAGCGGTTACCATTATAGTATCCACAATAAGACCTATAAGACCAACTTCTAATACATTTTGAAATGTCAATCTGAATCCTAAAAATACAATAGCAATTCTTAATATCTTTTTTAAAGAAAACGTTATACCTGGTTTAAAAGTATCTGGAAACTTAACAATATTACCTACTATAACTCCTATAATAATAGCTAAAATTAATGAGCTAAAGTGTAGAGTATTCTTAACAAAGTCCAGATTAGCTAAAATCATAGCAAGGATAGCTATAGAAACTGCAACAGCTACGCCGGGTAAATATTTGAACATATAATCCTCCCTTTCAATTAAAGGATATTAATCAAAATATAAAAAATTATAAAGGTTATATAAAGAGAAGGTTTTAAAGTTTTTTCTATAAAGGTATTAAAAATTTGAATAGTAGGGGCAAAAGCCCCTATTTATAGGTCTTTTTAAGGACAAGAATCTGTATGAGGAACTTTGCCTAAGTTTAAGAGAAAAGCTTTAAAAGGTCCCATATTTCTCATTGCTTCAACCTTAGAACCCTCAAAGGTCATTTTAGTCATAATTCCCATTCCCATAAATCCAAATTCACCATTGGCTAACTCTTTCCATTTTTCGGTTGTTGTATACATCAGAAAATCAGGTTTTGGGTCAACGGCTTTTCCTCCATAAATACAAATTGCTTTTCCATCTTTGTTCACAATATGAAGCTCAACTGCTTTTTCTGGACCACCGCAATCTGTGCGATAAAATGCGATGCTTCTGTATTCTTTTCCCTCTCTTACATGTTTAGCCCACTTAGCAAGTCCATCTGTCAAATCTGGTGTTTTGTTCCATAAATCACAAAGCTCCTTTGCATACTCTTCAGACATAAATGCTGGTTGTGCAAAAGATACAGCAAAAAAACTAAAAATTCCTACCATAAGTGCTACTAATTTTTTCATCTTTACCCCCTTTTATTTAAAATGTCCATTCAAGTCCTACACCAATTGAATCTTGAGAGTTTTTGGCTCCTGCAAGAGCAGCACCTCCAGTAGCAGTCGATTCCACTTTCTTTTCAAATGCGTGCACGTAGGATACTGCTAAAGAGAAGTTTTTAGTAAACTGATAACCAGCACCTAAAGTAATGTGATGCTCTGTAATTGCTGGAAATCCAATAAGATTAAACCATTCCACCTGAAAATCTGAAAATCGTGCAGTAAAGTCAGGAATTTTATTTTTAGGAGTTACAGGATCTAAATTATTTTTACTTCTAATTGGAGATTTACCGTAGTTATATCCAGCACGTAAGTAAAGTTTATCTATCTTATACTCGCCACCAATGGCAAAAACCCACTGGTCTTTCCATTTAAATTGTTTATATCCATCTGCATCTGACCAGTTAATCCATCTTACATCAAATCCAAGTTTAAGATTATCTACAGGTCTTATTCCAATCCCAGCTGCTACTTCCTGAGGTTGCTCAAGCTTTAAATCTTCATAACTGCCATTACCATCTGAATCAAAAACTTTTTCATATTTCATTTTTATAGATGATTGATAATTAAATCCCAAATAAATAAAATCATTCATATTGTAAGCTATACCAAGCTGAGCTCCAATACCATAATCCTGAGATTGTCCTCCACCACGATTTAAATATGTTCCACCAGACATAACAGCACCTAAATCCAATGAACCCCATGCGAAGTCAAGTGCACCACCTATTGAAAGATTATCTGAAATTTTATAAGAAATAGCTGGTATTATTCTCATAAACTGAAGCGATGTGTGCATATTTGCCAATAACTGGCTTTTATTTCTATAATCTACACCCATTCCTGAAACTCCAAAGGCACCAATTCCAATAGTAACATCGTCACTTATTTGATTAACAATTGCAACCTCAGGTATCGTAAAAGTATCTGCATCTGATTTTACATACCCACTATCACTTGTACCTTGTTTACTTCTACCCTTTACATTTGGAAGAAATAAAATTCCGCCAAAACTCACATTAAAACCCTTTTGGGTATTCATCCAAGCAGGGTTTCTAAAAATGGCATCAGTTTTTCCTGTTGGCATACCTACTCCAATTCCACCCATTGCTCTTGATGCTGGAGAAACTCCAATCATGTTATCTCCGTTTGTTGCAAGTGCAGATGTGGCTAAGACAGCTGATGCAAGAAGAGTTGAACCTACCAATTTACGCATAATTTTAACCTCCATATAAAGCTATATCTTTATGTTTTTATATGTTAAATATATTTTTTTATATTGTCAAACCTGTAAAAAAATGCTAATATTCATTTTTAAAGAATATCTTAATATCCGTATATTAGTCTCCTATTTTTAGCAAGTCTTTAATTTCATCTTCAAGTCTTCTACATCTTGGGCAGATAGTCGAATCGCCTTTATAAGAAAAAGGAATCATACACTCTTCACATGGGATCATAACATGTTCTGCTAAAATTTCAATTTCGTTTACAAAAGTGTTTAGGTTTAACTTATCTGCAAGATGAAGACAGTCTTCCGGACACATTTCATGACAAATTCTACATTTTACGCAAAGGGCAGGTTCAAATAAAATAGATAATTTTTCATTACCTTCTTTTAAAGCTCCTGTTGGACACATGTGGTAGCAAACGTAACAGTTTGTGCATTTTTTGTTATCTATCCATTTTTCTGAAGTAAAAGATATTTTATCTACTTCTAAATACTTGTCTTTTAAATCAATATCTGATTCTTTTAAAGCCTTCACAAAAATTTTTCTTTTTTCCGGAACAACCTTTTCTTCTACTAAGTTTTTAAATTCAGGTTTTTCTTCTTCGTCTTCTACCGGAATATCAGGCATTAGAGCCCAAAAAGCAAGACCAGCTGCCTGTTTTGAAAACTTACGTAGAAAACTTCTTCTATCTAATTTCTTTTTATCTTCTTCTGGCATTTGATATTTAACATCTTCAAGTTTGATTTTAAAATCTACTCCCAGTTGATTTAGAACGTAATTTGCCTCGTTTGCTATCTCTTCTATTCTACTCTTTAACTTACCAATTTCACAGCTATCACAGTATCCTACATCTATTACTATGTCCGATTGATTTTTAAGAGCTAAAGCTACCAGATATTGACTATCAACAGCAGAGGCACATGGAACATTTAATTTACAGCTTATAAAATTCTCACCTTCTTCAACCATTTTTTTGTAAAGATCTGCTGGAGAAAAACCTCTTAAAGAAAATGCTTCTGTCGGACAAACTCCAACACATGCTCCACATGCTATACATTTATCTTCATTTATATGGATTTTATCGTTTTCAATATATAAAACATCTTCTACTGGACACACATCTATGCATTTTTGACAGGAGGAATATCTGTAATAGGTTCTAACACATGCATATATATCAAAGTTTAACTTACTCATTTTTATCCTCTACTGTTTTGTTTCTTGTAATTCGTATAAATATTCTAAGTCAGACATTAAAAATTCTAAAGTTGCATCAGCAAGGTCATAATAAAATGGTGTTTCTGCTATATCTTTTACCGCTAATAGGTAAGGCAGTCCCCAGTTGGCTAAATGTTCTTCTAAGAACTTCCTTTGAATCTCTCGAACTCTATTTGCCTCTTCATGGTTTTCTCGAGCAATTGCATTCAACTCTTCTTGGGCCAAGTTCATCATGAATTCCAGCTCTACTCCAATATGGTCTGGAGATAAAGCTCTTGTTTTGTTTAAATCTATAGAATATCCATGTTCCCGATAAAACACTAATGTAGGATTTGTAATTGTGGGATTAATATGCCCTTCATCGTTAACGAAAACAGATTCGTACGGATATACATTCAGTATAAATATAGTTGTAAAGTCAACATTCAGGTCTTCTTCTACCAGTTTAATTGCATCTTTTTCCCAGAAATCTTTCCATTCTTTTGTATTGGGGAACAGCTCTAATAGATCTTCGTTTTCTTTTAACTTGTTTAAAGTAAAAGGGTCAATTTCTTCTATAAATAGGCGGGATAAAAGACCATACATGTTAATTCTGGCTTGTGTCATTTCTACAATGTTTTCCATGGAAAACCTCTCTATTTTTATTTATCAAATCCACTTTTTAATAGCAGACTTGATAAATAAGGGGGCATACACCCCCTTTATAATTTAATTTATTCTTCAGAATGAGAAGGTCCACCTGGCATATAATAAGAGCTATCTGTGTGTGGATACCATGGTCTTGGCATCCATTTTGGTCTTCTTAGGTTATCTGGTCCTGGAGCTGGTCTTGTAAGTTGGTCTCTCCATGCTTGATAGACTTTAAATGTAGCATCTGTATTTACCACAACATCACCTATTTTATCATCTGGACCGCCTTTTTCTAAGAGTACTTTCTTATGCCAGCACTGCATACCTGAGAGTGGATCTGGGTTTGGAGGGAATACTGCATTTTGCCATACACCTGTGGTTCCCTTCCACCATACATCTTTAATATCTTTGTTAAATTCTGGATAAGGCCAATCTAATCCTTTTTCGTGATGTGTCTTTTTAACTTCTCTTGGCAAGGTTCCTTCTTTAATTCTCATTTTCCAAGTGTTTCCATCTCTTTGTAAGTCTACTAAAGTTGAACCAAATGTCATTATTCCAAGAGGTTGGTCAAAACCTTCTACATTTACAAAGTTTCTTACTCTCCATCTACCTTGGTGGTGAGAACATGCAACAACACCTGGTCTTATAGCTTGTGTAGGCATTGCCATACCAACAAAGTAACCTGTTTCTATACCTGTTAGAGTATCTATAACTCTAACCTTTACTGGTTCTCCTCTTTTTATACCTAATCTTTTTGCATCTCCTTCATAAATCCATACAGGGTTGTGGTTTTGAGAAATTTCCATTAACCATTTTGCGTTTACTGAACGTGTATGGATGTTATATGGAAGTCTGAATATTGGATTTAATGCAAAAGCATTTTCTTCTTTCATGTATGAGTGGTGAACATGAGATAAGATGTGTATCCATTTTTGTCTTTGTTCATTTGTTCTTGGATAAATAGGAATTGCATACTCAGGCCATTTGAACTCAACCAGTGTTTTTGAATAGAACTCAAGATGTCCAGTTGGAGTGTGGAAACCTTTAAGGAATTTTCCGTCTTTTTTAACTGCAATGGTATGTCTTTCTGAATGATACTTTTTAGCGTTATGGTGTTTTAAGAATACAGCACCGTTTTCATCTATATCACATTCAGAAAGTGGTATCCATTTTCCTTTTACTTTTATTGCATTTTTCACAGGGTCATAAGGAACTTCTCTTTCCATTACATTGTAAACATTTGTTTCTTCTGTCCATGCACCTCTATCTCTCATATATTCATAAGGAGTTATGCCCATTTTTTCACATATCTTTTTCAAGCCTGGTATTGTGCTGAATGCTGCATTATACCATTCTTCTATTGTAACTGGGTGGCCAGGGTTCTTTTTAGATTCCCAGTATTTTCTTATTCCAAGTTCTCCATCTGGGTCTATAGCCCATGCTAAATTAATCCAGAACTCATCATCTTCCCAAACTTCCCCAAGACCTGCTTTTTTATGTGCTTCTAATGTAGCTCTCCATGGAACTTCCGGTTTCCATCCCATTTTCATTAAAGCAACTCTTAACACAGGCTGTCTGAAAGCAGTCCATCTTTCTGGTTTTGTTTCAGCTGTCTGGTTATCGTGTCTTTCTCCAGCAAGTCCTACTGGGAGTATGTAATCAACATACCAGCTTGTCTCAGACCATGTTGGAGACATATGAATAGTTAAACCAAATTTATTTTCATCTGTTAAAGTTTGTATCCATCTAAATCCATCTGGGTTTGTCCATACTGGGTTATACATTCTTCCAAACCAGACTTCAACTTTATCTGGAATTTTAAGACCTCTTTTTTCCCATTTTTTTCTCCATTCGTCATCAGAAAGAAGGTGAGGAAGTATAATACTAAGTTCGTATGCTGATATAGGCCATTCAGGAGGCCATAATAATTCACTCCAAGCATCAACAGGGTCTGGTTTGTCTGCTAAAGTTGAAGCTCCTCCATTATTCCCTACTCCAAGAGCATGCCAGTGGTGCCATCCTGTTCCACCTACTCCACCTATTGAACCTGTTAGAGCCAGTAAGAAGTTTCCTGTTCTTCCTGCAGACATCCATCCACCACGGTTTCCTGCAGCCTGTGCTCTCCAGAAATATGAAGTAATTCTATCTCCAGCCCATAAAATCATTTCATATAGTTTTTCAAGTCTGTCTATTGGTACTTTCGTTTCTTCTGCTGCCCATTCAAAAGTATAAGGTTTGTAAATTTCTTTTAGTACAGCTATAAAGTCATCAAAAGTTTCACCTTCTGGGACTTTTGATATGATACCTTCCTTTTTAAGGTAATTTAGATAATCTTTATCTTTTATAAAAGTCTTCCAGTTAAACCATCTTTCTACAAAAGGTCTATTGTATTTGTCTTCCTGTAATAATCTGCTTGCCATTGCAAGGAATATTGCAGCTTCTGTTCCAGGCCATGCTGGAATCCATAAATCTGCCATTCCTGCAGAGTTTGAAAGTCTTGGATCCATTACAACGAGTTTAGCACCTTTAGCTCTTGCGTCTGCTATGTACCCTGCGTGCTGTTGGTAATAGTGTCCTGCGTCGGCAGCGTGGGAAGAAGATAAGAATATAAGTCTTGAATTTGCAAAATCTGGTGAAGTTCTATCATCACCTGACCATGTGATAGAACCAAGTCTACCACCTGATGAACAGAAGTTTGTATGTGAGTTGTGATAATCTCCACCCCATGTCCAAACAACTCTTGGTTGGAAACCATTGTAATTTGGTCTTCCAACATGATACATAATCATCTTTTTAGCATATTCATCACCGTTTTTTGCTTTTTTTATAACTTCTCTCATTCTTTTTCCAATTGTTTCAAGAGCCTCGTCCCATGTTGTTCTTACCCATTTACCTTCTCCTCTTTTAGAACCAGGAGCTCTTTTTAAAGGAAATGGAATTCTATCTGGGTCATACATCTGAGATAGAGTTGCATAACCTTTTGCACAGTTTCTACCTCTTGAACCAGAGTGGAAAGGATTACCCATAAACTTTCTAACGACCATTGCATCTTTATCAACCCATGCAGTTAGACCACAAGCAGCTTCACAGTTTGAACAAACTGTTGGAATTATCATATAGTTAATTAATTTAACGCCATTTCTTAAAGCTCCACCGTGTTTTTTCCAGTAATCCCCTGATGGTTCTTTCCAATCGTTCCATTTATCAAATGGTGGGTAGTAGTTAAGTTGTTGTGGAGTAAATGTTAAATTTGTTTCTTCTGAAGCTACTGCCTGAGGAGTTGTTTTCTCTACTACTCCTTTAACAAGAGCTGCGCCTCCTACAGCAGCAGCAACACTTTTTAAAAAGTTTCTTCTTGTTGTTCTCATCTATGCTACCCTCCTAATTAACTTAATGGTAATGTTTGAGGAGCTATTAACCATGCATGTTTTATAAGCCATAGTCCAACTATTGCACTTAATGCTCCTAAAAAGGCATAATGGTATTTTCTGTTCTCGTTGGCTATTCCAACTAAAATCATTGGGATTATAAATGTTAAGAACATTCCACCCCAGAAGAAAGGAGCTACTTCCCCAAAGGCCAGTTGTTCCACAACTTTGTAAGCAAATTCACTGTGCATTTTTGCAAAGAATAGTTCTCCAATAAACATAGCAGCCGCTATACCAGCACTTCCAAAAAGTATGTATCCTAATTCTCTTCTTACATTTTCTTTTAGCACTTTTCCGTAAATAGCATCAACTATTAAGAAAGCTGCAGAACCTGCTATCATTGCACTAAGTAGCATTGAAATCATTTCAGATGGGAATACCCATACTTCTCTACCTGTTGCTTCTCCCATAATTCCAGCAGTATAAATCGTAGCAAAGAAAGCAAGTATAAATCCTGGAATCATTACTTTATCGAAAAGTTTTTTATTTCCAGTAACCCATGACCAGAAGGCTATTAATAGTATTATTACAAAACCAGAAACAACCCATGCACCAAGGGTAACTGCTGAAGTGAAATGAGCAAATGCGAATATTTTCCAAAATCTAAACATATGATGTAAGTCTAAGACGGTAACTAATAAAGTGATACCGATAAATATAAGACCTAAAATAGGAACCCATTTTCTAAAAAAGCTATCTTGTTCAGGATATTTTTTTATGAAATAAAGTCCAAGTAAGAATGTTCCAGTTGCTATACTTTTTGCCCACATATTTGTGGAAACCAACCATCCCCAAACTATCTTAGGTAAAGCTACATCAAAAGTAACTTCTGCTCCTAACATAATTAATTCCCTCCTATATGGTCTAAAAATTTGACTTCAGTAAAGAGAGTGTATCCTTCAGGTCTTTCTGATGCAAGTGGATCAAGGGCTACAGTAGAACCTCTTACATAGAAATGTTTAGGATGTGTATTGAGTTCTGGTTTTCTTACCATAACATCTCTATGTTGTTGTAGATACTTAGAAATTTCTGATTCTGGGTCATCCAAATCTCCAAAAATATTTGCGTGTGTGGGACATGCTACTACACAGGCAGGCATCATTCCAACTTCGATTCTATGCGCACAGTAAGTACACTTATCTGCTGAATTTGTTATAGGGTCAAGATAAATTGCATTGTATGGACATGCCATCATACATGAAGCACATCCTATACATCTATCGTGGTCTACGTTTACTATTCCGTTTGGTAGATAGTGAAGGGCAGAAACCGGACATATTCTTTCACAAGGAGCATTATCACAATGGTTACATCTCAACGGAACAAAGTGTCTTTTTGTGTTAGGAAACTCACCCTGGTCAATATATTTTACTCTAAGCCTCCAGCTGTGCAGTGGTACGTTATTTTCAGCTTTACATGACACAGCACAGGCCATACATCCCATACATCGACTGAGGTCGACAAGAAATCCTAATCTCATAGGCCATCCTCCTAAAGGTTTTATCGATTTCATTCAATAAAGGTTATATTTAACATATTTTTTTAAATAAAAAAAGGGGGACTTAAAACTTCCCCCTGAATTTTTAAAGAAAATAGATTTATTTTCAGGTTATAAACAACCTTTGAAAAATCCTGGTTTTGGTTTTGGAGTTACTTGTGCTTCTTCAAATTCTACTACTGGAATACCATTTTTTTCTCCAACAACAACACCTGAACCATCTAAACTTCCACCATAACCTTCAAGTAAGTCTGAGTATGTTAAAACTTTGTTTGCCTTTACTAAGTAATAGTCTCCTTCAGTAACATCAAAGACAACTATTCTTGGTGGAGCAGTGTATATTTTATCTGCAGGAACTCCAGCGAAAGCTTCATGTGGTGGACATGACGATAAAACTGAGAACTCTCCAGTTTCTTCTGCTGCTTTTGCACATGTAACAGCAGTTATAACAGCACTAGTCAAATCAACTTCATTGTCTTCATCATCTTCTTCTTCTGCAACAGCAGTTGATATGTTGATGGCTATTATTGCAGCTCCAAATAAGGCTATTAATTTTTTTAAACTCATTTTTTTTACCTCCTATTTACTCAATTACTTAAAATTTTTCCAGTCTCTTAATGTTTTCAAGTAAGCAACTATATCTTTAATATCTTTTTCCGATAGGTGAGAGAATGGAGGCATTTTAGAAGATATTGTTCCATCTGGATTTACAACGTACCATGAATACATGCTGTTGTTAGGATATGCATTGAACTTATCAGGTTTTGCAAATTTGTTGTAATGTCTATTAGGGTTTAAGTTTCTAATAATAACGTCATTAGGATTAACAATAGATTCTCTTAAGTATGGAGCATTTGCTATTCCACCGATATCTGATAGGTTTGGAGCAAGTCCTGGCATTGCTACTTTTTGGTCGTCATAAATGTGACATGCATTACAACCATTCTGGATAGTTAACTGTTTTCCTCTTGCTGGGTCTCCTAATTTTTTGTATGGAACTCCCCAAGCTACATAGCTTAAATACTCTTTATCTAAAGGATAATCCTGTAATCTGATAAATTTCCATCTTGATAGAGATTTGTTTCCATCTCTTTCGTTGAATTTACCATCCCAGATTGCAAATGCTATTGGTACAAGACCAGCTTTAAGATTTGAGTTTTCAGTTTTTAATGGTCTAACGAAAACAGCTGTCCACAGATGTGTTCTTTTGTTGTATTTCATTGCAATGTCTGTTCCAGGTTCTTTTATCTCTGTTAAAGATCCGAAACCTTCAGAAACAAATACCTTTTGGTAATCCCTGCCAGCAACAGATTTTTGTAGATATACAGTTACTGGATGGTGAGTATCTCCCATACCTATATAAGGTAAAGTTATTCCTTTTCCAAATTTGTTAGGGAATTCTATACTTACTCCATCTCCAAAACTATCTGTGTCATATTTCCCTTGAATAGATGGAGTATCATCTTTCCAGCTTACGTATACAGCTATTTCATTGTTGTTGTAAGCAACCTTAACAAGTGCTCTTTTTAGTTCTTTCTTAGGGATTAATTGGTTTGCCTTTTTATCGTTTAATCTAACAGAGATTTGAGGATACAGATAAACATATTTTCCTTGGACTGATTTCCATACTGGGTCATTTACATTTGTAGTTAAATCTTTATTTACTTTTTTTGCGTTTAAAACTTCATACTTATAAAACGCTGAGTAATCCGATGCAAAAGCAGTTATAGCTAAAGCTGCAGTTCCAATCACACCAGCTTTTAGAGCTTTTTTCATTATTAATTCCTCCTTCATAGTCTTTATCAAATTAGAATAGAAAGGAAGGGGACATTACTCCCCTTCTTTAACATCTTCAAAGTAAGCTTTAACTTCAACTTTAGGAGTATGAGGACCCTGTACATATCTGTAATCAACAAGTTTGAAGAACTCTGTTCCCTTGAGACCTTGTTGTTCTGCAAGTTTTTGATAGTAGTTTTCATCGAGTCTGAACATATCTTTGTGGCTGTAAGAGATGAGTATGTCCATTAATTCAGATTCCTCACCTCTTTTTCTTTTTTCCATTTCTTCTTTTAGGACTTTAGCTGCATGGTGAACACCTGGTCCAAAGAGTTTTTCTAAAAATTCCATAGGTATTCTTTGAGAACCTTCTATAGGTTTTCCTTCTTCATCAAATGTTGGAGGAGATAAAACTGGTGGAACATAGTATACGTTTGGTTGTGTTCCAAAATCAGGTCTTAAAGGAAGAGCTACTTTGTATTTATGAACTAATTTATAAACTTGAGACTCTTCGTCATCTAAGAAACCAACCCATCTAATTCTTCCTACACACTGATGAGCACATGCAGGAGGAAGACCTCTTTCAATTCTTGGGAAGCAGAAAATACATTTTTCTGATTTGGATATTTTAGGGTTAAAGTAGATTTTCTTATAAGGACATCCAGCGATACAGTATCTATATCCTTGACATCTGTCAAGGTCAACTAAAACTATTCCAT
>CAZEYS010000040.1:0-13743 GCA_964516095.1 uncultured Aquificales bacterium | reverse complement strand
AAAAAGGAACAGAAGAAGAGAAAAAAGTAGTTACTAATACAACAAAAATATCTAAAGAAATACAAAAGCCTTTAGAATTAACGAAAGATGAAGTTCTAGAAACATTTGAAGAAATTTCAAATGCAAATAAAAAACTTGAAGATGCAAGAGAAACTATTAAGAACTTGTTAAACCAGATAACTGAAACCTCAGAAGAGGAAAAAATGCTTGTTAAAGATTTAGAAAACCTATCAGCACAAGCAGATGAAGCTAAAAAAGTTCTTGACCTGATAAAAGATATTGCTAATCAGACAAACCTCCTTGCATTAAACGCTGCAATAGAAGCAGCAAGAGCTGGAGAATATGGAAAAGGTTTCAGTGTAGTTGCAGATGAAGTTAGAAGTTTAGCAGAAAAAACAAGACAGAATTTAGAAATTATTAATGAAACCATAAATAAAATAGTAAACTCAATAAAAGAAGTTGTAGAAAAAATGCATGCAAAATCCGAAAAAGTTACAAGCTTAGTTGAAAATTCCGAAAAAGTAGAACATGAGATTGAAGATGTTGTTGAAACAATGCAGGAGACTTCTCAATTAACAAAAGAAGTTGCCCAAACATCAGCTTCTGTTTTAAAAGATGTATCAATGCTTATAAAAGAAATAGAAAAAGTATATGTTGTTGCCAATAAAAACATAGAAAATGTAGAAGAAATGACAAAACGTATTAAAATATTAGAAGAAAAAATTAAAAAATTAGAAGAAACACTATACAAATTTAAGACTAACCACCCTTCACAAGGGGGGAATAATTAATGAGGTATATAGAAGTGGTTAAAGAATTTTTACCAGATGCACTACAAGATGTAGAAAAAAATATTTTAAATGATTATGAAGCTTTAGAGTTTATACCTGATAAAGAAAAACTGAAAAAACTACTTGAGTATCAAAGTAGACTTTTAATGGATTATTTTTCAAATTTTCCTGAAGAAAAAGAAATCAATATATCTGAAATAGAAAAATTCTATGAGAACTTAGATATCCCATATCTTATCATTGAAAAAAGTATAGACGAGCTAAAAAACAAATTCTTAGAAAGAATAGCTATAGAAAAAGAATTAGAAAACAAAGACTTCCTTCTATCTGTTAAAGAGTATATAGAAAAACTTCAAAATAAAATAGCATATATATACTTAAAAAAAGAAGCTAAAAATTTAGGCTTTAAAGAGAAAAAAACCTTCTCCAAGTATTTACTGTATAATGCAAAGTTAAAATATATGGAAAATATAGTAAATTCAATTCTTAAAGATGATTTAAAAAATTTTCCTCTTCAAAAAGCCTCCCAGTGTGAGTTCCACAAATATCTATATTATCCAGAAAGTCTGATGATATGTAATGATGCTGCTCTATGTAATCATTTAGACGAAATACACAAAGTAATACACAATATAGCAAACGCTTTATACATATTCTTGCTTAGAAAAGACTATAAACAGGCATACTTATCTTTTTTAAATTTAAAAGAGAACTACCTAAAATTATCTACAATTCTTGCCGAACTTTACTTTTTAACATCTTCAGATGCAGAAGAACACTTTTTTAACCTCCTTGAATATATGGAGTATCAACCTAACGATAAATATGTCTACATAATAGACATTCAAAATCTTAAAAAGCTTAACGCAATATACTCAGAAGAAAAAATAACAAACGCAATAAGACAGATAGAAAAAGACCTTACAGACTGGGTTTTACCAAAAAAAGACAAATATCTCTTAATAAGAGGGATAACTGCAAATTTTTATATGTTAACTCTGGAGATTGATGAAAACGAGATATTAAAAAATGTAGACATTATAAAAAATTTTGTAGAAAAAGAATTCAAGTTAAACGGTCAGTATAAAAAATTTGAAGTCTCTATAGGTGTTTTAAAACTCTCCAATAAGTTTTTGTTTTCTAAAAAGGAAATACTGAAAATTCTCCTTTATTTGAAAGAAAAAGCAAAATCATCTTTAAGTAATGTTTATATGGCATTAAACGATGATACTATTCAGCAAGCCTTAGATTTTATAAACGAGAAATATAAAAATATAGATTATGTATCTAAGAAGATAGAAAATAAAGAAATAGAAGTTGTTTTCCAGCCTATTTTTAATTCAAAGACAAGAAAAATAGAAGCGTTAGAATCCCTGGTAAGGATAATAAAAGAAGATGGTAGTCTAATTCCAGCAGGTATATTTATCGACAATATTATAGAAGCTGGCCTTATTTATAAGTTAGATATACTTGTCTTAGAAAAACTATTAGAGAAAAAAGAGTTAATAAAACAGGTAACAGATAGAATATTTATAAATGCAAGTCCTGAAAGTTTTCTAACAAAGGAATATATCGATAAATTAAAAGAATTTTTAAATCAAATGAAAGATTTAAATATTATAATGGAATTAACTGAACAAAAACTCCTTGAAGACATAGAAATTGTAAAATCCCTTGAACTGGAGTTTGATAATTTACATTTTGCAATTGATGATTTTGGTAGTGGTTATTCTTCTTTAAAGTTTGTAGCTGAAATGGCTGAAAAGAAAATATTAAAAATACTGAAAATAGATGGTTCTTTAGTAAAGAATGCCAGAGAAGAAGAAATCATACAAAAACTCCTAAAAGCTATATCTTCTATGGTGAAAAGTTTAAACATTAAAGCAGTAGCAGAATTTGTAGAAAATAAGGAAACACTGGAACTGCTTTCTAAACTGGACATAGAGTACTCTCAGGGTTTTTATCTTTCCAAGCCTCAACCAATAGAAAATATATTATTACAGGTTCTCACAGAGTGAATTAAGCCTGCTGGGTTAACTCTTTAAACTTTTCTTTTACACTTTCTTTAAATGATTCTAAGAACTTTTGAGAATAAACCACTATATAAACTTTTGTGTTTTTATCGTCTAATTTTTCAAGTTTGACCCAAACTCTTCGGTGAACAGTATAAAACGCAAGCATTATTCCAAAAACTACTATTGCCGTTCCAAGCCAGATAAGGTTCGTTCCAGGCATTTTAGTAATCTGAAGGCCTGAAAAATATCTGGGTTTATACTCTTCTATCATTAAAAGGTATTTGTATCCTTTTTCATATCCAAACTTATTAAAGGCAGGAATTGCTATATTTGCATCGGCAAGTATGGGAATATTAAAAACTTTGCCATTTCGCTTTACTTGAACAACAATAACAGGATCATATATATTTTGCTGGATTAACATTGGATTTTTATAGTTTAAAGTCTGGCTTATGACTTTTAATTTTTCTCCATTAACCTCAATTTCAGGCATTCCATATCTATAAACAACCCTTTTAGCAGAAGAAAACAGCATTACAGACCTTGCTTCAAGGTTTTTCATTACTTTTTCAAGTTTTTGTTTTTCCTCAGGACTTTTTGCCTGGGATAGCATCTGCTGAGTTTTGTTAATTTCTTTCATTAGATTGAGCATTTTTTCATAATCAATAACTATTATCTTTGCATACTTTATATCTCCAGTTTGGCCGTAGGATGCCTGAAAGATACGATAACCGCCGTAATCAGTTGGATTATTTACCTGTACCACAGATTTTTTTTGAAGTTTTCCATTCTGCCATATCTCAATTTCACTGTTAAACGACTTTATAGAGTTTTTGAATTTACTGCTGTTGTAGTAGTCCAGCCAGAATTTGTCCACTTTTATAAAAAATGGAAGTTTTTCAACTTGATTACTTGGTTGAAGTGAACCCTCCCTAAACTTAAAAAAGTAATCTCTGGCCTCTCCTTCAGGTATTTCAATCTGTCCCCTTATGCCAAACTGGGCACCCATAAATGCTCCAACAAGGAATACAATAATACCTATGTGAGTAACAAGCATTCCCCATCTGGAAATTCTACCTTTTTCAGCAAAAAGATAGATTTCTTTCTCATTTTCTTCTATTTTTTCAATTCTTTTAAAGCCAATGCTGTGTAGAAGCTGGACAACCTTTTCAAAAGCTTCTTTTAATGAAAAGGGAAGGACAAATTCAAGTTTATTTCGGGATTTTAAATCTTTTTCATTTAGCTTTTTATGTATTTTTCCATATGCCTGCATATAGATTTTAGGAAATCTATCTATAGTGGCAATTATCACAGAAACAGCAACTAAAAAAATTAAAAGCTGGTAATACCACGAATGAAAAACATTATTAAGCCATGTCTTCCATATTATTTTTGCCCAGAATTCTCCAAAACTTCTAACGTATTCTAAATACGTAGCTCCCTGTTTTATATATGTAGAGCCTAATATTGTAAGTATTGCAAGTAGGATTAGATAAAAAACCCCTGCTTTAATACCTGTTAAGGCTTTTATTAAGTTTTTAATCTGATTCACCAGAACCTCCAACGGGTATATTCATCATCTCTTTATACTTGTCAATAACTACTCTTCTAACTTTTTCGTTAAATTCATTAGAAAGAGGTTTAACTATATCCACAAAAGTATTGTTTGAGGTGCTTTTTTTAGGAAAGGAGATAAATAAACCTCCATGTTTTGACTCTACCACTTTTATACCTTTTATAAGAAGAACATCGTCCAGCACAATGTCTGCTACGGCTCTGACTCTACCACCAAGGCCTCCAGTATCAAAAGGATAAATTTTAACTTCTGTTATTTCCATACTACTTTTTTATTTAAATCTCCTTTGTGTACTTTTATGTTGATAGTATATTTGCAATTTCAAAATCTTCAAGGTTCGGTTTTTTGATTTTTCCAAACGACACACTGAGAGGTTTAGCTACTATTTGACCTTTATCAAGGGCAACCATAAAATCTATGTTCCCTTTTACAAAGTGCTGAACTGCAAAAACACCAAATTTTGAAGCTATAATTCTATCATAAGCTGAAGGAGAACCACCTCTTTGTATGTAACCTAAAACTGAATATCTCACTTCACCAAAGTCTCCATGTTTAGATAGTTCTTTTTCAACTAATGGTGCAAGTTCCTGGGCTTTTGCAACTCCTTCTGCAAGGATAATAATAAAGAAATTTTTTCCTCTTTTCTTTCCTTCTACAATTGTGTCTACTATAACATGCATAGGAAATGGATACTCTGGAATTAATATTACATCTGCTCCTGTAGATATTCCTGTAGATAGAGCAATAAAACCACTATCTCGGCCCATAACTTCTACTACAAATATCCTTTCATGAGACATAGAAGTATCTTTTATTTTTTCAACAGCATCAACTGCTGTATTAACTGCTGTATCAAACCCAATTGTATAATCAGTACCATACACATCATTATCAATTGTTTTAGGTATGCCTATTACTGGGAAATTAAATTCTTTTATAAGTAAATTTGCCGCTTGAAAACTTCCATTACCACCTATAACAAATAACGCTTCTACTCCAAGTTTGTTTAAATTTTCAACAGCTTTCTTTCTATACTCATAGTACTTGAACCTTTTTTCTCTGGCTGTAAGAAGAAATGTTCCTCCTCTGTTTAGAAAACCTGATACTTTTCTTGCATCTAAAAACTCATACTCCCCTTCAATAAGGCCCTTATACCCTCTTTTAATACCTATAACTTCATAGTTATAGTAATTTCCTGCTCTAACTACAGCCCTTATGGCAGCATTAAGCCCGGGGGCGTCGCCCCCACTTGTTAAAACAGCTATTCTTTTTGTCATCTATTTTTTGAGCATATAACAGTAATCTGAGTGTTCAGACATTGTAGGAAGGATGCTTCCATCCTTTTTGCTCACGTATACTTTTCTTACAGTATCAGCTAAATTTTCATATCCTTCTAAAATAGCTTCACCAATATAGTATTTATCTGTTTCACATACGATAATTTTTGATACGTACTCAGAACCTCCGATGTAATCCTTTATTTCCTTTTCTGCTTGAGCTTTTGTTATAGCAAAGCTTCCTGCAGAAAATACTAAAGATGCACCTACAACTGCTGTTAAAAATCTTTTCATTTTGGCTACCTCCTTTTTTAATCTTGGCATTAGTATATCAAAGCTGTTAAAAAATAGTCTACTATTAATATTAACACTGAAGAAGTAACCACTGCAGTGGTTGTAGCTTTTCCAACTCCTTCAGCACCACCTTTGGCTATGTAACCAAAATAGCACGATATTAAAGTTAATAATACTCCAAAAACAGCAGACTTGTATATTCCTCCTAAAATATCATAGAATTCAGTTAAATCCTTCATTTTTTCTACAAATAAAAACGAATTAACACCGTATATCTGAGTAGCAACAAAATAACCACCTAAAATACCTGATGCTATAGATAGTATAGTTAGAGCAGGAACAACAATAAGTGCAGCAATTATACGAGGAGCTATGAGATATCTAAGTGGATTTACAGCAAGTACTTCTAAAGCATCTATCTGTTCTGTTATCCTCATAGTCCCTATGTTTGCTGCCATTGCAGAACCAGACCTTGCAGTTACCAGTAAAGCCACTAACACAGGAGAAAGTTCCCTTGATAAAGAAAGAGAGACAAGTGCACCCATCAGGAATTCAGCATTAAATTTGTGAAATGTTGGATATGTTTCTACAATTAAAACACCACCTGTAAAAAATCCTGTTATGATTATCAGTAATGCCGCATCGGCTCCAATATCAGCTATCTGCTTTATTATATGCTTTAACTTTGGTGGTTTTACTAACGTAACTTTAATAGTTTCTAAAAAAAAGAAAAATATATTACCTATATGCTCAAAAAACTTAGTAACTACCATCATCTATAAATCCACAATAGAGTCTTCTTCTAAATCAAACTCAAAATCATAATTCTGGTTTTCTGGTTGAGGAGATTTATCCTCTTTAGTTTCATTTTTACTTTCTTCTTCATCTTCATCTATTGAGTGGAAATAGTCTTTTGCAAGGTTTTCAAACCGTGTAATTTCTTTTATAAACGCCAGTTTTACAGTTCCAGTTGGACCATTCCTCTGCTTTGCTATTATAATTTCAGCTATTCCTTCTTCTTCTGGGGTGGGATTTTTCTTATAGTACTCAGGCCTGTGGATAAACATAACTGTGTCCGCATCTTGCTCTATTGAACCACTTTCTCTAAGGTCTGCAAGTTGAGGTCTTTTATCACTTCTCAGTTCAGCTTGTCTTGAGAGCTGGGCAAGGGCTATTACTGGAATATTAAGGTCTTTAGCTAATCCTTTTAAACCACGAGATATCTCAGCAACTTCCTGTTGACGACTTTCAACTCTTCGAGAAGAACGCATAAGCTGGAGATAGTCAACAACAATAACCTGGATATCCTTTTCTCTTTTTAGCTTTCTTGCTTTTGCTCTTAAATCCAGAATTGATAAGGAGGCAGTATCATCTATATAAATAGGAGCAGAAGACATCTCTATAGACTTTTCAGTGATAAGTTCAAGCTCATCTTTTGTTAAAAAACCAGACCTTATCTTCCTTAGTGGTATTTTTGTCTCATTACATAAAAGTCTCATTGCTATCTGCTCTTTTGACATCTCAAGAGAAAAAAATGCTGATGGTTTTTTTTCTACAACAGAGATGTTATATAAAATAGATAAAGCAAAAGAAGTTTTTCCCATCGCAGGACGGGCAGCTATAATTACCAAATCACCTTTATGGAACCCTGTGGTAAGTCTGTCTAATTCAAAAAAACCAGAAGGTAGTCCTGTAACTATTGTTTCCTGTTTTGAAAGCTCATTTATTATTTTTAATGTTTCTTTTAAAACTTCTCCAAGGGAGTAATATTCTGAAATGGCTTTTTCTTCTGATAGTTTGAATAACTGATTTTCTGCTTCTTCTATCAGCTCATTTATGTCGTAACCTTGTTTTGTTTTTATTAGAATACTTTTTGCAACCTGTATGAGATTTCGAGCTATAGCTTTTTCTTTTAACTGTTGAACTAAAATATCAACTATGTTTGCTGGAGCAGCATCAGAAACTACATAAGTAATATATATTTCACCACCTATATCCTTAAGTTTACCTTTTTTTTCAAGATAATTTTTTAGAACTATTGGGTCAGGAGTTATTCCTTCTTCTACTAATTGGATAATAGCTTCATATAAAATTCTATTTTTGGGATTATAAAAGTCATCTGGTTTAAGTATATTAATTACACTATCTAATAAGGATGTTTCTATTAAAATTGAACCAAGGACAGCCCTCTCTGTCTGGTCATCATGGGGGAGAGGACTGTCAATGATATTATCCATTTTTCTTACTCTTCTTCAGGTATTACATGAACCTTAATTTTAGCTGAAACTTCAGGGTGTAATCTAATTGTTATATTATGAGCACCTAAATCTCTAATTGGATTTCTAAGCATTATTTTTTTCTTATCTACCTCTATACCTTTTTCTTTTAAAGCTTCAACTATATCAGCTGAAGACACTGAACCATACATTTTTCCGGTAGGTCCAACAGGTCTTTTTATCTCTATTTCTAATCCATCTAATTTTTGTGCTAATTCTAATGCCTTTTCTTTTTCCTTCTCTAATTTTCTATTTTTTTGCCTTATTATTTCCTGCACATGTCTGATATAGTTCTCCGTTGCTGGGAATGCAAGTCCCTTAGGAATTAGATAATTTCTTGCAAATCCAGGTTTTACTTCGATAATATCACCAAGTGTTCCCCAGCCTTCAACATCTTTAACAAGTATAACTTTCATCTATCTTTACCTCCTTACACAATAACGTATGGTAATAATGCAAGCTGTCTTGCACGCTTAATTGCTACAGCGAGTTTTCTCTGGTGTTTTCCACATGTTCCAGATATTCTACTTGGAATAATTTTACCTCTTTCAGAAATAAATTCCTTTAAAAGTTCAACATTTTTATAATCTGGTTCTATTCCTTCTGCACAAAACTTGCAATATTTTTTTCTTTTTTGAAAAAATGGTTTTTGTTGTACATTATTTGCCAATTTAATTACCTCCTTATTAATTTAAAATGGAACATCTTCATCCGAAGATATGTCTTCTATATCTTCCGGAACATCAAGAGCTTCTTCTTTCATTTTTTGTTGTTGGCCTTGAGATACAGCAGTCAAAATATTGACTTTTTCAGCGAATATTTTAATCTTTGATCTTTTTTCTCCTGCTGAATTTTCCCATCTATCCTGTCTTAACTGACCTTCAACTAAAACCTGAGTACCTTTTGAAAGTTGTTTTCCTATCCTCTCTGCCAGATAACCAAATGCTTCCACATCAAAAAAATAAGTTTCTTCTTTCCATTCATTGCTATCTTTTGTTTTGTATGGTCTGTTTACAGCGATACTAAATGTAGTAACTTGAGAACCACTTGGTAAAAATCGTATTTCTGGGTCTCTGGTTAATCTACCAATTAAAAATACTTTATTTAACATTTTTTACTCCTTTTATACTTCAGCAGGAGCTTCTGCTTTAGGTTTAATTTTAAAGTTTAAAAATCTGATAATATTTTCATTAATTCTAAGGTTTGACTCTATTTTTATAGGGAGCTGGTTGTTTTCTGTTTTATAGTTGATTAAGTGGTAATAAGCAGAATTAAACTTCTGGATTGGATAAGCAAGTTCTTTTCTTCCCCAGTTTTCTTCGTTGTAAATTTCTCCACCATTAGAAGTAATTAAAGATTTTACTCCTTCTACAACTGCCTTATGCTCTTCTTCTGTAAGAGTCGGCTTAACTGCAAAAACAAGTTCATAATGTCTCATCTTTTCCTCCTTTTGGATGATTTTTTATCAGCCTTCTGCTGTAGCTGCAGAAAGCAAGGATTAAACTATTTTCTTATTACAACTGTTCATAGATTTGTCAATCCCATATTTTAACACATTAAGAATGCATTGACCTGCCTCTTTTAATATATTCTCTATCAACAATTTTTCATCTTTTGAAAATTCTGATAAAACATAATCTACTACCTGGCTTTTATGCTTTGGTCTGCCTATACCTATTTTTAAACGTGGGAAATCCTGAGTTTTTATATTTTCTATTATGGATTTTAAACCTCTGTGTCCGCCACTTGAACCGCTTTTTCTTAACCTTATACTGCCTAATGGTAAATCTAAATCATCATATATAACTAATATTTCGTCAGGAGTAAGTTTATAGTCATCTAAAAGATTTTTAACAGCTATGCCGCTATTATTCATATATGTTTGAGGTTTTACTAAAATAACATCATGTTCAGGACATTCTATAATCTTAGAAAAACAACATTCTTTTTCTTTTTTAGGACAATTTAATAAAGAAGCCACAACATCGATAGCCATAAAACCGACATTGTGGCGAGTATTTTTGTATTTTTTACCAGGATTACCAAGACCTATGAGTGCTTTAATCATTTATTTAAGATTTATTTAGCTTCCTCTTCTGGTGCTATAGCTTCTTCAGGTACTTCTTCTTCTACTGTTTCAACTTCTGGCTCAACCACAACAGCAACAACTTCATCACCTGGTGTCATTATTTTCACATCTTCAGGAGGTTTAATATCTGCCACGTGTAAAACATCTCCTAAATCAAGATTTGATACATCCACTTCTATCTTTTCAGGTATTTTTCTTGGAACAGTTCTAACTGTTAATGTATGAAGATGTTGTTCTAACAATCCACCTTTTTCCAGACCTTTAGGAGTTCCTACAAGCTCAATAGGAATTTCTACGTCTAATTCTACACCAAACGTTACCTCATACAGGTCTACGTGTATTGGTTGGTCTCCTAAATAGTTATACTGTATATCTTTTAATATACAAATTCTTGGTTCTTCTTCACCTTCTATATGAAGGTCTATTAAAAATGTTCCGTGTGGTCTATCTGCTAAATCTTTCCAGTAAATATATGCATGTGCATTTTCATGGCCTTTTCCATAAATTTCTACTGGAAGATAGCCTTTTCTTCTATACTCTTTTACTTCGCTTTTTTTTCCAACTTCTCTTTTTAAAGCTTTCCACTGTATTCTTTGAACCATTTTATTAACTACCTCCTTAATTCCTTATACAAAAACAGCACTTACTGAGCTTTCGATGTTTATCCTTTTTCTTGCTTCTCCAACTAAATCGGCTACAGAAAGAACAGTTAACTTGTCAAACTCTTTACCTTTGACAGGAATCGTATTTGTAACTATTACTTCCTGTATATTTGAATTTTTCAATCTTTCTATTGCAGGACCTGAGAATACAGGATGCGTACATGCTGCAATTACAGATTTTGCACCTTTTTCCAATAACATATCTGATGCAGCTACTATTGTACCTGCAGTATCAATGATGTCATCTATAATAATTGCATTTTTGCCTTTAACATCACCTATAACATCTAAAGTTTCAACAACATTTGGAGCTGGTCTTTTTTTGTATATTATAGAAAGTCCAACACCAAGTTTATTCGCAAGCAATCTTGCCCTTTCTACACCTCCTGCATCAGGAGAAACTACAACAATATCCTCAAGTTCTTTGTTTTTTAAATATTCTAAAATCACTGGCAAAGCATAAAGATTATCTACAGGACAGTCAAAAAATCCCTGTATCTGAGCTGAGTGTAAGTCTACAGTTAAAACCCTTTGGGCTCCTGCTTTTTGAATTATATCAGCTAAAAGTTTGGCTGATATTGGAACTCTTGGTTTATCTTTTCTATCCTGTCTTGCATAAGCATAGTATGGAATAACCGCAGTTATTCTATGAGTAGAACTTCTTTTTAGTGCATCAAGTATTAATAGAAGTTCCATTATATGGTCATTTGCAGGAGGAACTAAAGGCTGTATAACAAATACATCAGCACCTCTAACGTTTTCCTTTATTTGAACCCTAATTTCTCCATCACTGAATTTGGAAATAAGAGCATCAACAAGGGGAATATGTAAATACTCAGCTACTTCTTTAGCAAATTCTAAATTGGCATTTCCAGATATAATTTTTAAGTGCTTTGCCAATTATTAATCCTCCAGTTATAAAGAAAGTTTAATGGCTGGGGAGGCAGGATTCGAACCTGCGACACCCGGATCCAAAATCCGGTGTTCTGCCAGCTGAACTACTCCCCATCATTAAATGAACTTAGCCTGAATTAACTTCCAGTTTCTAACTTTGCAAATAGTTTCCAGCTTCTCAGAAGGCTTTCCTATTACAAAAACAGCACTTCCTGAACCAGTAATATAACCTTTATAACCTAAAAATTCAAGCGTATTTAATACTTCATTAATCTGCGGATATACATCCGCGGCTAATTTCCCAAGTGTATTTTCAACACTGTTTAAAAATTTATCAATATCCTCTAACAGGCTATCTATTTTACTTAATTCTTCTTCTTTTGTCAACATTTCATAGGAAACTTTTTTATAAACTTCTTCAGTTGAGGTTCCTACATTAGGATATACTATAAATAGTTCTTTGCCTTCTAATGATTGACCAGTTTCTTCTACTATATCTCCTTTACCACGAATTTTGGTAAGACCTTCTTTGAAAAATAAAGGAACATCTGAACCTACGTAGGACGCGATTTTTAAAAGCTCCTCTTGTGTTAGAGGATTTCCAAACTCTTCATTTAAAAACTTCAGGATAGCAGCAGCATCTGAGCTTCCACCACCAAGACCGGCTCCAACAGGTATATTCTTTTCTATGACTATTTCAAAATTGGCTTCTAATCCTGTGTAATTTTCAAAAGCTTTAACTGCTTTATAAACAATGTTTCCTTCATTCTCAGGCACTTCTGGATTTGTAGTCTTAACCTTCAAAATCGGGGCAGGTTTAACTGAAATTTTGTCGTATAAAGATATCTTCTGAACATAGCTGTATATATTATGATAGTTATCTGCTCTTTTACCGATTATCCAAAGACCAATATTTACCTTTGCTGGTGCTTTTAAAATTTTCATTTTTTTATCCTGTTTTAAAATTAATTCTTTTTCGCTTATTTATTATACTTAAAATTCTGTTAAAATATTTAAAATTTTTACCTGTGGGGCATCTATATGAAAAAAGCAATTCTGGCTTTAGAAGATGGTCACTTTTTTTATGGTTATGCTTTTTCAGCAATAGATAAAAGAGAGACGGGAGGAGAGGTTATATTTAACACTTCAATGACAGGTTATCAAGAAATTTTGACAGATCCGTCTTATAAAGGTCAGATTGTTGTTTTTACTGAACCAGAAATTGGTAACTACGGCATCAATCATGAAGATATGGAATCTGAGAAAATACACACAAACGGCATTGTTGTTAAGGACGTATCTAAAATTTACTCGAACTGGAGGGCTGAAAAGAGCCTTATAGATTATTTAAACGAAAATAATGTTATAGGAATAACAGATATAGATACAAGAGCAGTTGTAAAAATCCTTAGAGAACATGGTGTTATGAAAGGATATATTGGTATTGGAGATATATCACCTCAGGAAGCTGTAAAAAGGGCAAGAAGTATACCAGATATTTCAGAACTTGATCTTGTTTCCACAGTGTCTCATAAAAAACCTTATAAATGGGAAGAAGGAACATGGGAACTGGGAATTGGCTATAAAAGACCAACTGAGAAGAAATATAAAATTGCTGTTATTGATTATGGAGTAAAAAGGAATATACTTCGTCTTATGGTAGATAGAGGCTGTGATGTTACTTGCTTCCCTCATGATATATCTGCTCAGGAGATTATAGATTTCAAGCCAGATGGAATATTTCTCTCAAATGGTCCTGGAGACCCATCTATACTGCATTATCAGATACAGCAGGTAAAAGAACTCTTAAAAACCGATATCCCTTTATTTGGTATATGTTTAGGTCATCAAATTTTATCATGGGCTATT
>CAZEYS010000039.1:0-13858 GCA_964516095.1 uncultured Aquificales bacterium | reverse complement strand
CTCCAAAGGGCAGGAAGCTGCCGAAAGGCAGGTGGGGGTGACCTCACGGACAGGGCCACAGAAAACAGACATCCTTGCCATTAGTAGGCTTGGAAAAGCCGAAATCAAAAGGCAAGGTTAAGGTGAAACGGTAGGGTAAGAGCCTACCAGTACCACTGGCGACAGTGGTAGCTGGCAACCCCCTTCCGGAGCAATCCCAAGTAGGAGGGCTTTAAAGGCTTGCCCGGCCTTGCCCTCGGGTAGGGAGCTTAGATAAATGGCAACCTAAAACAGAATCCGGCTTACCTGAAGGCTACACTTTTCTTATATAATAAGACTATCATGAAAAAGTTTTTTACAATATCAATTTTTCCACAGCTTATTGAAGGATTAAAAGAGACAGGAATTATAAAACGAGCAATAAACAGAGGTATTATCTCTATAGAAAATATAAATCCTCGAGATTTTACTGAAGACAGACATAGAACTGTCGATGATGTGGTTTATGGCGGTGGACCTGGAATGCTCCTTAAACCTGAACCTATACTAAAAGCATACGATAGTTTATTGGAAAAAGGAGAAAAACCGTACGTTCTGATAACTGAACCCTGGGGTGAGAAATTTGACCAAAATATGGCCTATGAGCTTTCTAAAAAAGATTCAATACTTATTATATGTGGAAGGTATGAAGGAGTAGATGAGAGAGTAAAGTCTATAGTTGATAAAGAGGTTTCAATAGGAGATTTTATACTATCTGGAGGTGAGCCTGCTGCTGTTGTTATCATAGATGCTGTTGCCAGACTAATTCCAGGAGTTATAGGTGACAAACAAAGTTTAGATGTGGATTCTTTTTCTGATGGTTTACTGGGTTATCCAAATTACACGCGACCTTACGAGTATAAAGGGTTAAAAGTCCCTGATGTACTATTATCAGGAAATCATAAACTTATTAAAAAGTGGAGAAGATGGAAACAAATTGAGAGGACTTTCGAAAAGAGACCAGACCTGCTGGAAAAAGCATCATTATCTGAAGAAGATAAAAAGATGTTGGAATTTATAAAAGAAGGAAAAAGTTTTGAAGATATTTTTAAAATAGGGGAGTAATAACCCCCTACAGTTTATACTCCTGGAGCTATGAGCCCATAGTTGCCAGCTTTTTTTCTATATATAACGTTTATTTCTCCTGTCTCAGAGTTTCTAAAAGGTAAAAAGAAAGCTCCCATCTCTTCAAGTAACATTCTTGCATCATCAACAGACATTGGTTTCTCAATAGGCATCGGTTCAAGAACTATCAGTGGTTTTTCAATGCTTTCCTCTTGTATGCTTGTTCTTCTTTCTTTTTCTTTTAGTTTTGCAAGTCTTCTTCTTTCCTCTACTCTTCTTGCTTTTAATCTCACAAGCTGTCTTTCAACCTCATCTATTACAAAATCTATTGCTGTATAAAGATCATTACTTTCTTCCCATGCATGAATAACACCTCCACCAGGAGTATTAAAATAAATATCTATATCTACCCTATTTCTATATCTATGTTTTTCGAAATTATAAGTAATTCTTACTTGCACAGAATCATCTTCTATATCTATTGCTTTTAAATACGGTTTTAGTCTCTCTAATTTATGTTCTGTATAATCTTTTATAAAATCTGTTACAGCAATGTTTTTACCAATATGTTCCACTTTCATTTTCTTATCCTCCTTTTCCGTGAATCCAAGATTTTTAACTCTTCTCTATATTTTGCTACTGTTCTTCGTGCTATATTTATCTTATATTCTTTACGTAGTATTTTAGAAATAGTTTCGTCGCTTAATGGTTTTCTCTTATCTTCATTTTCTATAAGCTGTTTTATTATGCTTTTTACTTTTTCTACTGAAATTTCAGCATACCCTGTAGTTGAGAGTAGTTTTCCTGCAAAAAATGCCTTTAAAGGTATCACCCCTTGTGGTGTGTAGGCATATTTATTCGAAACTATTCTGCTCACAGTAGATTCATGTAGTTCTACTTGAGATGCCACATCTTTTAATGTCAAAGGCTTTAAGTGCTGTTTACCGTATTTGAGGAAATCTCTTTGATGAGAGACCAAAACTTTGGTTATTTTTAAAATATTTTTTCTTCTCTGCTCTATTCCTTTTATTATTCCTAATGCCTTTTCGAGCTTTTCTTTTAAAAATTCTCTTGTTTCTAATGGAAGGTCTTCTCTTGATATCAGTTTTCTGTATTGAGAAGTGAGTTTTAGTTTAGGAATATCTTGTTGATTAACCTCTATCAAAAAGTCATCATCTTTTTCATATATAAAAATATCAGGTTCAATATATTGAGTTTCCTTATCTAAAAAGTTGAAAGTAGGATAAGGAACAAGTTGTTTCATATTACACAGTATTTTTTCCAACTGATTTAGTGAAATATTATATTTACTTGTGAGATAATCTTTATCTTTGAGATTAAAGATGTCTTCTTTTATTATCCTTTCCACTATTTTATCTTCACCAAATTTCTCCCTGTATTGAACTATTAGAGCCTCTTCAATACTTAAAGCACATATACCTGTAGGTTCCAGGTTAATTACTTTTTTCCGTACACTTTCTACTTTTTCTTCAGTAGTTTTTAGCTTTTTTGCAATCTCTTCAATAGAGACACTCAGTAAACCTTTTTCATCTGTGTTCCATATAAGTTCCTTGGCTATTTCTTTTTCTATTCCATCAAATTCTAAATCAATTTGAAATTCTAAAATGTCATATAAAGAGGGTTTATAAGCAAGTCTATTTAAAGGCGACAAATTTTCATCTTCATCAATAGGTAGGCTTGGTTTGTCTTCTATGTATGATATTTGAGATTCTATATATGGAATTTCTTCTAAAAATGGATTTTCTTGAAGTTCTTGTTTTATTTCTTCTTTGAGTTGTAACTGGTTAAGTGTTAATAACTTTAGTTGCTGTTTCAAACTTAAAGTTAAAACAAGCTTATTTGTAAGTTTTAATGATAGGGTATTTTTCATATCCCCATTTTTTCTTTTATTTTTTTAATTATCATATTTGGGTTATCTGCTTTTAGAATAGGTCTTCCTACTATTAGGATATCTGCTCCATAAGATATAGCCTGCTGTGGAGTAGCTACCCTTTTTTGGTCATCTGCTTTATCTTCTTCTAATCTTATTCCAGGTGTAACAGATAGAAAAGGTTTTTTTATTTTTTCTTTTAAAACTTTTGCTTCGTGGGCAGAGGAAACAATTCCATCTATACCAGCTTCCACAGCCATCTTTGCTAATTTCAGGACAAACTCCTCTACAGAATACTTTGAGCCTATAAACTCTAAGTAATCCTCATCGTGACTTGTAAGTAGAGTAACTCCTAAAAGTTTTAAGTTACTTCCCTTTTTTGCTTCAACGGCTTTTTTAATCATTTCTAATCCGCCAAGAGTGTGTACAGTCAGGTAATCTGCACCTGTATAGATTGCTCCTTTTACTCCATTGTAAACTGTGTTTGGAATGTCATGAAGTTTAAGGTCTAAAAAAAGTTCAAAACCTCTACTTTTTATAAAATCTGTTATATCTTTCCCGTATTTTACAAAAAGCGAATACCCGATTTTTATGACAACATCTCTATCTTCCAGATTATATAAAAATCTTTCAGCATCTTCTATATCTGTAAAATCAAGGGCAATACCGAGTTTTTTCATATGTTCTCCTTAGTTGATAGTCTAATTTTTAATTTATTATACCTAAACTAATCATTCAAGTAGCTGTATTTGAATATTTATAACCTAAATCATTTTATATAGAAAATCAAAAAAGTAAAATTTTATTAAAAATAACTTTATAAGGAGGATGTGTTAATGGCAGAACAACCATTTAGACATGTTTTTGTTTGCATGCAAAATAAACCACCTGGAATGCCTTCATGTGGTTCACAAGGGTCAGATAAAATATTTATGAAATTTCAGGAAGTTATGATGTCAAGACCAGAATTGATGAGTAAAATGGCGGTAACTCCAACTGGATGTTTAGGTCCATGTATGTTTGGCCCTAACGTTGTAGTGTATCCAGATGCTGTATGGTATGGAAGAGTGACTCCTGATGATGTAGAAGAGATAATTGAAAAACATATTCTAGGTGGAGAACCAGTTGAAAGACTTGTAACTTCAAAAGGAAAACCACCTGGAATGTTCTAATTTAATCCAAAAAGGGGGCTTTTCCCCTTTTAACCACCACTTACTGGTGGAATTAAAGCGACTACATCACCATCGTTTACTTTATAACTTTTATCTTTATACTCTTCATTTACAGCTACCATGACATTATCTAATTTATCAGAAATTTCAGGATACTTATCCTTTAAATATTTAATAATATCTTCTACTGCAATATTCTTGTCAAATTCAAAAACTTCACTGCTTTTTTTTAGAGTATCCTTTATAGAGGAAAAATAGAGAATGTTAACCTTCATATTTAATCTCCCACTCTGTTATTAGATGGGAACCTCTTAAAAAGTGAGCTCTTAATTTAGCTTTAACAATCTCATCTAAAGACTTAAATCCTTCTCCATCTACCAGTGTAGGAGTATCTTTTCCTCCAATAATAAATGGCATATGAATAAGTCTTATTTCATCTACTAATCCAAGTTTAATTAAATTCCAGTTTAATGTGGAACCACCTTCCACCATAAGGTTTTTTATTCCTCTTTTATAGAGGAAATCCATCATCTTTATAAGGTCAACAGAGTTGTCTCCTATCTTAACAACCTCAACTTTTTCTTCTAATGCTTTCACTCTTTCCTCAGGAGCACTTTCTGTAGTAACTATTATAGTTGGAGCATGTTTCTGAAGTATATTTGCATCTAAAGGTATATCTGCTTTAGAAGTAGGTACTATTCTGGTAGGATTTTTACCTTCTGCGTATCTAACAGTTAAAAACGGATTGTCTGTTCTTACTGTTTCAGCACCTACCATAATTCCATCTACTTTAGCTCTTATTTGATGTAGATATCGAGTTGCTTCTTCATCCATGAACTTCATTATTTCTTTAGAAGAAACACCTCTAGAGAGAGTTAACTTCCCATCTATGGTAACTTCAGATACTATTATTATGTATGGTCTGTTCATAATTTTCCCCTTTTAGTCATATTCTCTTCCGTATTTTATGTAGAGATAAAATATTCTCTGCAGTAAAGATAAAACCGTTAAAACAGCAATCAGTTTATAGCCAAAAGAAAGTCCCCCCAGTATATGAAAATGTTCAAAAATGGAAAAAACTATTAATGTCAGCATTGTTTCAGGTCTACCAAAAAAACCTATACCTTCTAATGGGTCTTCTATTTTACCTTTAGTCCTATTTTGAAATCCAATCTCTGAGTAAGTAACAGGTTTAATAAATGTGTGAAGTTGGTTTGCTATAACTGTAATTATAGTCAGTAAAGGAGTAGAATATGCCATACCAACTGCAAATAAAACAGCACCGTCTACTATTTTATCAGCTATCCAGTCAAATACAGCTCCAAATTTTGAAGCTTTTTCTGTTTCTCTGGCTACTACACCGTCCATAAGGTCAAAAAAGCCACTAAAAAACAGTAAAGTGGCCCCTGTAAAAGGTTTATGTATATAAAAAAAGTAGGCAGATAAAAGCCCTAATATAATAGAGATTAAAGTTATTATATTAGGGGTAATATGGCTTTTGGCCAATACTACCCCAAAAGGTTCGTAAATCTTTTTTAAAGCTTTCCTTTTACTTGTAAAATTCATTTTATAGTTCTTTACCCTCTAACCAAGGCATCATTTTTCTTAACTCTCTTCCAACTTTCTCTACAGGATGTTCTTCGTCCCTTCTAACAAGAGCATTGAAGTGTGGTCTTCCAGCAACATTTTCGAGTATCCACTCTTTAGCAAATTCACCTTTTTGTATTTCTTCAAGTATTTTTTTATGAACAGGTTTTACAGCTTCGTAAATTCTTTCTCCTCTTGTAACATCTCCATATCTTGCTGTGTCAGATATAGAGTATCTCATGCCAGATATTCCGTATTGATAAATTAAATCAACTATAAGTTTTAATTCGTGGAGGCACTCAAAATAAGCAACTTCTGGCTGATAACCTGCTTCTATAAGTGTTTCAAATCCTGCTTTTATTAAAGCTGTTGCTCCTCCACATAAAACAGCTTGTTCTCCAAAAAGGTCTGTTTCTGTTTCTTCTTTAAATGTTGTTTCTATAACTCCTGCTCTTGTACATCCAATTCCTTTAGCATAAGCCAGTGCAATGTCTTTTGCATTACCTGTAAAGTCCTGGTGTACTGCAACTAAACCTGGCACTCCTTTTCCTTCTTCATACTGCCATCTAACAAGATGTCCTGGTCCTTTTGGTGCCACTAAGAATACGTCAACATAAGGTGGTGGAATTATCTGGTCGAAATGAATGTTAAATCCATGTGCAAAAGCTAAAGCATTACCTTCATCTAAATTAGGAAGAATTGCAGTTTTATAAACTTCTGGTTGGATTGTATCAGGTATAAGCATCATTACAACGTCAGCTTTTTTCGCTGCATCATCTGGGGTTAAAACCTCAAAGCCTTCAGCTTTGGCTTTTTCTATAGATTTACTACCTGCATAAAGACCTATAATAACATTTATACCACTATCTCTAAGGTTTAATGCATGAGCATGTCCCTGTGAGCCATATCCTATTATTGCTACAGTTTTGTCTTTTAAAAATTCTAAAGATGCGTCCTCATCATAGTAGATTTTTGCCATTTTTTCCTCCAAATTTTTTATTTTATTAAATAGACTTTATCTATTTTATAACCATTTAGAAACTTTTGCAGTAAAAAAGCTGAACTGTTTTCTTCTAAAACTATTATATCTTGCGATATTGTAGCTCCACCTAATGTTATAAATTTCCCTTTATTTCCCTTATAGGCAAAAACTGGTTTGTAATCTGTCAATTTGTCACCTTGCTTAGAAATAATTAAAGCCTTCTTTCTGGTTAAATTTCCATTGATTATTAGTTTTAAGTTTATTGGTTTTATCTGAAAAGGTTTTTTTATCCTTATATAGGAGGAATTTTGTAAATTTTCCTTTAAATCGTCCAGATACTTTTCTGCACTGCTGGAAGTGAAACAGTTTGCTTCCAGTAGTTTTTGCTTTTCTTTTATATAAATGCAGGTATTATAATTTAAAGCCAGCCATTTAATCTCTATATCTGCTTTTAAATCTGTTTTTTGCTTTGTAAGGTTTAATTTCTCCAAGAAAAATAATTTAAATACATCTTTATAACTATCGGGTAAATTACTAATCTTTAAATTTTCAAGGCTTATAACCTGGGCTTTCCCATAAGAAACAATAAAAATCAAAAGCAAAAACAAGCTAAACTTCCACTTTGTCCTTTTGGGATTCTCTAACAACTGCTAAAACTCCAGTTCTTGAGACATCTTTTAATCCAAATGGTTTAACAAGGTCTATAAATGCGTCTATTTTTTCATGGTTTCCTGTTATTTCTACTGTATATGTATCATGGGAAACGTCTATAACTTTTCCTCTAAAGATATTTGTTAAACGCATTATTTCATCTCTAACATCACTATCTGCTGTATGTATCTTTATTAGAGCCAGCTCTCTTTCAATGTGTGGAACATCTGTTATATCTCTCACTTTAAGGGTTTCTATTAACTTTCTTAGCTGTTTAACTATCTGTTCAACAACCCTTTCGTCACCATTAACGACTATTGTTATTCTTGCTATATTAGGTTCATGGGTTTGACCAACTGTTAAGCTTTCTATGTTATAGCCTCTGCCTGCAAATAATCCTGTTATTCTCGATAACACACCCACATTATGCTGAACTCTAACTATAATAACGTGCTTTCTTATCTGGGTTTTTGGCATCTGTCTTATTTTTACTGTTTTAATCTCTTCCACTTTTCTTACCCCACTAAATACATTGTTTCTGCTTCCCCAGTTTCACCGGGATGCAGTATCATTTCTCTATAAGACTTTCCTGCCGGAACCATAGGTAAAACGTTTTCTTCTCTATCTACTGCAAAATCCATTATAACAGGTCTGTCGTTAATTGACATGGCTTCTTTTAAAACTTTTCTGACTTCATCTGGTTTAGTCGCTCTAAGACCTACAGCACCAAAACTTTCTGCAAGTTTTACAAAGTCAGGTTGTGTTGACAGACAAACACTTGAATATCTGCTGTCATAGAAAAATTCCTGCCACTGTCTTACCATTCCTAAGAATTCGTTATTTAAGATAGCTACTTTTACTGGTACTCTGTACTGTACAGCTGTCGCTATGTCTTGAATATTCATTAAGAATGAACCATCTCCTTCAATTGCAATAACTTCTTTATCTGGTTTTGCTATTTTTGCTCCTACAGCTGCCGGAAATCCAAAACCCATAGTTCCAAGGCCACCTGAGTTGATAAATTGTCTTGGGAATTTGTATTTATAGTACATTGCAGCCCACATTTGGTGCTGTCCAACACCAGCTGTAATTATTGCATCTCCTTTTGTAACTTTATATATCTCTTCAATAACAAACTCGGGTTTTATTATTTTACTTTTTCTATCATAAGTTAATGGATGTTCTATTTTCCATTTTTCTATAAGCTTTAGCCATGCTTCCCTTGCATCTTCCCATTCTATAGGTTTTTTCTCCAATTCTTTAATTAATTTTTGTAAAACTTTTTTAACATCTCCAACTATTGGCACATCTACTGTTATTGTTTTACTTATTGAAGCTGGGTCTATATCTATGTGTATAATCTTTGCTTCTGGTGCAAACTCGTCTATCTTTCCTGTTACCCTATCGTCAAATCTTGCTCCTACTGCAATTAAAAGGTCACTGTTGTACACTGCCATGTTTGCATAGTAAGTTCCGTGCATACCGAGCATATGAAGGGCAAGAGGGTGTTCTTCTGGAAATGCTCCTTTTCCCATAAGTGTAGTAGTAACGGGGATTTTTGCCATTTCCGCAAGTTTAACAAGTTCTTCCTGTGCCTCTGATGCAACAGCTCCACCACCTACGTATAAAACAGGTCTCTTTGCCTGTCTTATAAGTTTGGCTGCTTTTTTTATCTGGGCTATATTACCTTCATAGTGAGGTTTATATCCAGGAAGAGCGTCTTCTACATCTTTAAGTGTTGGCATTTTATAGTCGTAAACCTGCTGGGTAATATCCTTTGGTATATCTACTAAAACAGGACCTGGTCTTCCTGTTCGTGCTATATAGAATGCTTCCCTGAGTATAAGTGCCAAGTCTTTTATATCTGTGACTAAGAAGTTGTGTTTTGTAACAGGTCTGGTAATTCCAGTAACGTCTGCCTCCTGAAATGCATCTGTTCCAATGTAGTGGGTTGGAACTTGTCCAGTAATAGCAACCAGTGGAACAGAGTCCATATAAGCTGTTGCAAGTCCTGTTACTAGGTTTGTTGCACCTGGACCCGATGTTGCCATAACTACGCCAACTTTGCCTGTGGCTCTTGCATAACCATCAGCCATATGACATGCTGCAAGCTCATGTCTTGTGAGAATATTTCTGAAAGGTGCATTGAATAGTGCATCATAAACTTCCATTATTGCACCGCCAGGAAGTCCGAAGATTGTATCCACTTTCTCTTCTACTAGAACATCTACAATTATATCTGCGCCTCTTTTTTTAGGCATTTTATTCACCTCAATAATTATTAAGATAACTTTGGAACATGATAATGTTTTTTAAATATTATAGTCCCTGAAAATCAAAATGTATAATTTAAATCAGAAATTTTCACATATTCCCCATTTTCTGATATGTATTTTATGAGCCTTCCATAAATACTGGTGGATTTTAAAGTATTTGCATCTCCTATAACTATTAATTTTCTTTTAGCCCTTGTTATAGCCACATTTAACCTTCTTTCATCATCTAAAAATCCTATTTCTTCATTGGGATTTGAACGTACCAGAGATATTATTATAATTTCTTTTTCTCTTCCCTGAAAGCCATCTACCGTTTTTATTTCAACGTCGTTTATGAGTTTTTTTAAGTAATCTTCATGGTCTTTATAAGGAGTGATTACACCTATATCCTTAGGATTTATGCCAATTTCTTTTAGTTCATCGATAGCCTTTTTTACTAGTTTCCCTTCTTTAGGATTATATTTAGATTTACTTCCTTTTTTTTCTTTTTCTAAAAACTTTCCTTCTGTATCTATAAAAACAACAGGTGTATCGTTGGAAATAGGTGTTTTTCCTATCTTTCCAGTTAAATCTGATAGTTTTATGTTTTTTACGCTTTCATCTGCTATTAATTGGCCATTGTAGAAATTAATAGAAGAAAAGAGCATTATTTTTTCGTTCATTCTGTACTGGATTTTCAGCATATAAACCACTTCAGGATACAACTTTGTAAATCTCTCAAACATTGTAAATGATAGGGCTTTAGCTTCAGGATTTAGGATAGTAGGTGGTAGTTGTTTATGGTCTCCTGCCATTACCACTTTTTTGCCTTTTATTAAAGGCATCAGGCATGATGGTTCTGTTGCCTGTGCAGCTTCATCAACAAATATACAGTCAAATGTATAATCTTTTAAAAAATCTGATTGACTTCCAGTGTTTGTGGACAGCACTACCTGTGCATTTTCTATAATATCTTTTATTATATTTTCCTGTATCTTATCTCTTTCTTTTGCAAGACTTACAATTTCTTTTTGTATTTCTATCCATTTTGCCATAGATTGTAATTTCTCTACTTTATATCCTCTTACTTTTTTGCCTTCTTTTGCATATTTTATTATTTCTTCATATGTTAGCCCTCTGCGCCTTTGGGCAGTTGGTTTTATGTAATTTTCTTGTTTGTCTCTTAGTTTTTCTATTTGATTATTTATCTGTTTTATTTTTACATAATCTTTGTGCTCTGTAATTTTTTTATCTAAAGACTGGTCTAAAAGTTCTGGTCTTAGACGAGCTGGATGTCCTATTCTAACTATTTTCAAGTTCATATTGAGTAATTTCTCGGCTATATTATCAACAGCAGTATTACTATCAGCAGTTGCAAGACATTTTAAGCCTTTTTTTGTGTGCTGGTATATTACTTCAGCCAAGGTGGTTGTTTTTCCAGTTCCAGGTGGACCATGTATTAAGAAGAGTTCTTCTGCTTTTAAAGCTTTTTCGACTGCTTCCAGTTGAAATTTGTTTAGTTTTTTATTGAAAGGTTCAAAGTTTATATTTTCTGAGCGAAAATCAGGATTTTTGTGACCTAAAACTACTTCATCATCAAAAAGGCTGTATCCTTTTTCAAATAGTTCTAAAGTTCCAATCATTCTTTTAAAGGTTATATCATTTACATATAGGTCTATTCTATAGGATTTAGATGGTGGTAATTTTTGTCCTAAAAGAACAGTTATGAAATTTTTACCTTTCTCAAATACTGCTCCTTCCACTGCATCTTTTAAAGGATGTTTCCTACTTACAAGTACTACATCTCCAACATTTATCTGATGCTCAGGCATATCATCCCGGAAAAACTTATAAATAAAAAACCCTCCTATAAACTCTCCTAAATATGCAGCCCGAAGACCTAATATGGCTCTTCCTTTTTTCTCTCTTTCTTTTCCAGACAGGTTTTTAATTTCATTTAGGTGAAATTCTTTTTCTGCTTCCCGTTCTAATTCTACGAGTTTTTGAAAATAATCCTTATACTCTTTTTTATCCTTAAACTTTACTTTAATTTTATCTTCCTCCTTTATATTTTATGTACTGGTATTAGACCTTTTAGCTGGTTTATATCTTCTACAGAACTTTCTAAGGCATCAATTCCCCTTTTTATAGTTTGTAGTAATTTATATGTTTTGACAACGTCTTTAATTAATTTTAACCCTTCTTTAAGCCAACTTGGTTCTTTTATTTCAGTTAACTCTTTTTCTATAAACATTCTATTTCCAGCAAGGTATATCTCTTCTCCTTTATATGTTATTTTTTGAGTTTTAAGTATCTGATATACAGCTTTTTCAATTGTTGATGGTTTCACTCGCTGCCATTTTTCTTTATTTGTTTCTTTGTCTTTGATTTTTCTTTGTATTGGAACTGGTATAGTTATATTTAGCTTTCCATTATTTGCAGATAAAGAGGCATATGACCATAGTGTTGGTATTTTATCTATCCCGTAAATGCCTTTTAGATATAAATTTTTGTAGTTTACTTGAAGTTTTTTACCATTTAGATGATAGGTATGTTTTTCTAAATACTCGTCTGGAGAAAGTTTTTTCGAAAGTATATCTTTTCTTTTAAAGACATTTATTACCATAGCTGATGGAAACCAGCCAGTATTTTTTTCATATCCAACACCAAAAATTGTAAAAGCTACAGGTCTCTGGCTGTAGAGATTTTCATAAACTGATATTTCACCTTCTTCATCGACAAGATACGCCTTAATTTTTCCATCTTCTTTAACTATTTTTGATTCAGACAAAAGCTCAAATGAGTCAACAGGATGCATCTCTTTGTAAATTGCTGTTCTTTGTTTAAGTGGAAGTTTATTTTTTGCTTCTTCTCTACTGATAGCCGTTGCCTGAGCTTTTATTGTCTGTAAATCTAACTCTTTTAAATTTTTAGGGATATTAACTAAATCTTTATTTATATCTATTTTTTCCACTTTATACAGCAAAAGCTTTTTCAAAGCCAAATCTTCGTAGACTTTTACTATCTTAATAGAATATTTATCTTTTTTTTCTTTAATATCCAAAAAGGTATATTCCCTTTCTGTTTCGAGCTTTTCTACAGGATAAAAGAGTATTTTATCGGTTCTTTCCTCGGTTTTATTATATGCTCCTGCAATTACTGGAATATTGCAAAAAGAATGATGGGTTAATTTTTCTAACTTCAAGCCTCCCTTCATATTCTCATAAGGATGTTTAGCTTCAAAAGTAAGAAAATTTTCCATCAAATTCTTTGCCATTTTGCTAACATAAGGTAGAACATAGTGTGGATAATCGCTTTCTTCGTTATTTAGTTCTATAAGAGATAACTTCCACTTTTTTACTGAGTTTAAATCTTTCTGAAGATTTTTAAATTTTTCTTCTTTAAAAGAATAACTGCTTTTTCCTTCAGAAAGTCTTTTTTCAAGAGTTTTTAAACTGCTTAAAATCTGTTTAGTTTCTTGTTTCATACACTAAACCTTTAAAAATAAGATTGAATCTTAATAAATTATGCTTTAAATAAAAAAATCAACTTCTATTATAATATCTAAAAGTATAAAATTAAGGAGTAAACATGTCTGTAAAAACACCTTATGTGGCAGTTGATGGCATAATCCAGCTTTTTGATAGGCAGGATAATTTCAAAGGTATTGTACTTATTGAAAGAAAAAATCCTCCATTAGGTTTAGCACTTCCGGGAGGTTTTGTTGAAGTTGGGGAGAAAGTTGAAGACGCCCTAAAAAGAGAGATGAAAGAAGAAACTAACTTAGATGTTGAAATAATAAGACTTTTAAATGTTTACTCAGACCCACACCGTGACCCTCGGTTTCATACGGTATCAATTGTATTTGTGTGTAAAGCCTACGGCAATCCTAAAGCTCAAGACGACGCTAAATCTTTAGCTGTATATAAATTAGAAGAAATACCTTTTGAAAAACTTGTTTTTGACCATGGAAAAATTTTAAGGGATTATTTAAACAGATGAGTATTAATCAATTTTTGTCTAAAAAGCCGTTTAGTGTTATAAGTCATAGAGGAGCCAGAAGCGTCAAACCAGAAAATACAATTTCTGCTATAGAATATGCGATAGATATCGGTGTAGATATTGTAGAAGTAGATATATGCCTCTATAACTAAAGTTGGAGGAGGGTGTCACATAAAACTTGCAAAACCTTGCGTCCTTAGTTTGTATAGCATTTCTAAAAGTTTTTTCACTGTGT
>CAZEYS010000038.1:12498-13923 GCA_964516095.1 uncultured Aquificales bacterium | reverse complement strand
TTCTTGGAATTAAACCAGAGGAGCATGATATTAGATTTGTTGAAGATGACTGGGAAAGTCCAACTCTTGGTGCATGGGGTCTTGGATGGGAAGTTTGGCTTGATGGTATGGAAATTACACAATTTACTTATTTCCAGCAAACAGGAAGTTTAGATTTACCGGAGATTTCTGTAGAAATTACTTATGGTCTTGAAAGAATAGCTATGTATTTACAAAATGTTGATTCTGTATACGATATTCTCTGGAATGAAGGCTTAACTTATGGAGATATATACAAGGAAGCAGAAAGACAATGGTCAATATATAACTTTGAAGAAGCAGATATAAACATGTTAAAAACAACTTTTGACCTTTTTGAAAAAGAAGGATTCAGATTAGTAGAAAAAAATCTACCAATTCCAGCATATGACTATGCACTCAAATGTTCTCATACGTTTAATCTTTTAGATGCAAGAGGTGCTCTTTCTGTAAATGAAAGGGCAAGATATATAGCAAGAGTTAGAAACCTTGCAAGAGAATGTGCAAAATCCTTTATAAAACAAAGAGAAGAGATGGGATATCCATTACTTAACAAAAAGGGTGAGAAATGAACTATTTGATAGAAATAGGAACGGAAGAATTACCTCCTAAAGCTATAAATATTGCAAGAAAATTCCTCTCTGAAAAATTCAATGAGCTTTTTTTTGATTTCTTTGAATTTCATTCACCAGACAATATTGAAGAATTTGCAACCCCAAGAAGACTTGGGTTCTTGATAAAAAATTTAAAAGAAAAGCAACCTAATCAAAAAATCACAGTTATTGGTCCTCCAGCAAAAGTTGCTCTGGATGAAAATGGAAAGTTTACTAAAGCAGCTCTTGCATTTGCAGCAAAAAATAATATACCAATAGAAAACTTAAAAATTATAGAAAATGAAAAAGGAAGATATATTGGAGCAGAAATAGAAAAAGAGGGCAAACACATTAAACAGTTAATAGAAGAGGAAATACCAGATTTAATAACAAAAGTTCCATTTCCAAAAACTATGAGATGGGACAATTCTGGTATAAAATTTTCAAGACCTATAAGATGGATAGTTTCAATTTTAGATGAAGAAGTTATACCTTTAAAAGTAGGTAATTTAACCGCTGATAGATTTACACATCTTCATAGATTTATGACAAACCCTATAGGAAGAGGCGAAAAAAAAGAAATACCAGAAGCTGATAAATATGAAGAAATTCTAAAAATGGGTTTCATCATAGGCAAATATGATGAAAGAAAAAAGGCAATAGAAACTCAATTTGAAGGATTTGCAAATCAGTTTGGAGCTACTCCTATTAAAGATGAAGAACTTCTTGATGAAGTAACAAATCTAACAGAGTTTCCGGTAGGTATAATTGGGGAATTTTCTCCAGAATATTTAACACTGCCAAAAGAAGTTAT
>CAZEYS010000038.1:0-12488 GCA_964516095.1 uncultured Aquificales bacterium | reverse complement strand
TTACAGTTTGTAAAGTACATCAAAGGTATTTTAACTTTGAAAAAGACGGGAAATTAATCCCTAAGTTTTTGGCTTTCTCAAATAATGCAGTGAAAGATAAAGAAAAAGTTAAAAATGGATATGAAAAGGTATTAAAAGCAAGACTGGAAGATGCTCTTTTCTTTTACGAAGAAGATTTAAAACATAATCTTGAGGAATTTTATCCAAAACTGGAAGGAGTACTCTTTCATCAAAAACTCGGTTCAATGTTAGACAAGGTAAAGAGAAACGGAGAAATAGCTGAAATATTAATGAATAAATATCCTGAAAATGTGGAAATAAATGACTTGCAAAGGGCTAATAAACTTTCCAAATGTGACCTTCTAACTGAAATGGTAAAAGAGTTTGATGAGCTACAAGGTATAATGGGCATGCACTATGCCCTAAAACAAGGAGAAAAAGAAGAAGTAGCAAAAGCTATATATGAACACTATTTACCAAAAACATCAGATGATGATTTGCCCTCTACCGATTTAGGTACATTATTAGCTCTTGCTGATAAATTGGACACTGTCATTTCATTCCTATCAATAGGAGAAAAACCTAAAGGTGCATCGGATCCGTATGGAATAAGAAGAAATGCTATAGGCATCATAAGAATAGTAGTTGAAAAAGGACTTGATATAAATATAGAAGAAATATTAAAAGAAATACAACAAAGAGCCAAAAAAAGTGAAATTTTAAGATTTGCAAAAATAAATGCTGATTGGGAAAATAATTTTAGTAATATAGTAATACCTGAAGTTTTAGAATTTTTAAAAGGAAGATTTATATCCTATATGAAAGATATGGGATTTGATACAGATATAATTAATGCAGTACTGGCTACTGGAAGCTATAATTTTTATAGAAATTACTTAAAAATAAAAACCCTTCAACAGCTAAAATCAAATCCTGATTTTGATGAAATCATAACAGTATTTAAAAGAGTCGGTAGAATAATCCCTGCAGATTTTCAAGGAACGTTTTCAGAAGAACTTTTAAAGGAATCAGCAGAGATAAACCTTTATGAAAATATAAAACGTGTAGAAAGCGATTTTAATAAAGATATCAACGATAATAACTATGAAAAAGCCCTCGAAAAACTTCTTCAACTAAAACCATATATAGATGAATTTTTCGACAATGTTATGGTTATGGTAGAAGATAAAAAACTTAGGGAAAACAGGCTTTCTCTTATGAGGCTAATTAATAATATGTTTAAAAAAATAGCTGACTTCACGAAAATAACAACTTGACATATTTAAGGAGGACAAATTATGTCTGACAAAAAATTGGTGGTTTGGCTCAATGAAGTAGGAATAGAAGATGTAGAATTAGTAGGAGGGAAAAATGCATCCCTTGGAGAAATGATTAAAGGTTTATCTCCTCTTGGAATAAAAATACCTATGGGGTATGTTGTAACTGCAGAAGCCTACAGATATTTCATTGACTATAACAATCTTAAAGAAAAAATAAAAAAGGTATTAGAAGGTTTAGATCCAAATAATGTTGAGGATTTGGCTAAAAGAGGATTAGAAGTAAGAGATATGATAAAGGGAGGAGAGTTCCCAGAAGATTTAAAGAAAGAAATATTAGATTACTATCACGAATTGAGCCAGATGTATGGACAGCATTACGTTGATGTTGCAGTTCGCTCATCTGCAACAGCAGAAGACTTACCTGATGCATCTTTTGCAGGACAACAGGAAACTTACTTAAATATAAAAGGAGACGAATCTCTTTTAATAGCAGTAAAAAACTGTTTCGCTTCTTTATTTACCGATAGAGCTATTTCATACAGAGAGGCTTTTGGGTTTGACCATTTTTCAATTGGATTAGCTGTTGGTGTTCAAAAAATGGTTAGATCAGATTTAGCTTCGGCAGGTGTTGCATTTTCCCTTGACACAGAAAGTGGTTTTAAAGATGTAGTTCTTATAAATGGTTCATATGGACTTGGAGAAATGGTTGTTCAAGGGGCAGTTACCCCAGACGAATTTTTAGTGTTTAAGCCTACCTTTAAAGAAGGATACGAAGCGATTATTGAGAAAAAACTCGGTAGAAAAACACATAAAATGATATATGGAACAACTGAAGAAGAGAGAGTAAAAATTGTTCCGGTACCAAAAGAAGATCAAAAGAAGTTCTGTCTATCAGACCCTGAAATACTTAAATTAGCTGATTGGGTAATGAAAATAGAAGAGTACTACTCAAATAAATATAACAAATGGACACCAATGGATGTTGAATGGGCAAAAGACGGACAATTAAATGAGTTGTTTATAGTACAAGCAAGACCTGAAACAGTTCACTCAAGAAAAGATCATTCAAAGATAACAATATACAAAATTACAGAACCTATAGAAAAAAGAAGAAAAAAAGTCCTTACTCAGGGAATTGCTGTTGGAGATAAAGTTGCATATGGAAATGTAAAAATACTACATTCGTTAGAAGATGCAAAGAAGTTTGAAGCTGGCGATATACTGGTTACAGATATGACTGATCCAGACTGGGAACCTATAATGAAAAAAGCAGGAGCAATTGTCACAAATAGAGGTGGTAGAACCTGCCATGCTGCAATAGTTGCAAGAGAATTAGGAGTTCCTGCAGTTGTAGGGACAAATAATGCAACAGAGGTTTTAAAAGACGGTATGGATGTTACTGTTTCCTGTGCCGAAGGTGAAGTTGGGTATGTATATAAAGGAAAAATAGATTATGAGATAGAAGAAGTTGATATAAATACATTACCAAAAACTAAAACTCCAATAATGATGAACATTGCTACACCGGAAGGAGCTTTTGATTACTCGTTCTTACCAAACTCAGGTGTAGGTCTTGCCAGAGAAGAATTCATTATAAATAACTATATAGGAGTACATCCATTAGCACTAATTCATTTTGATGAAATAAAACAAAAAGATCCTAAACTTGCCGAGGAAATCGAGGACAAAACCTTTGGATATGACAATAAAGAAGAATACTATGTAAAAAAACTATCATATGGAATTGCTAGAATAGCGGCAGCATTTTATCCAAAGCCCGTAATAGTAAGATTTTCAGATTTTAAATCTAATGAGTATGCAAACTTACTTGGAGGTCAATATTTCGAACCAAAAGAAGAAAACCCAATGATTGGATGGAGAGGAGCCTCCAGATACTATTCAGAAAAATTCAAACCAGCTTTTGGTCTTGAATGTAAAGCTATACTTAGAGTAAGAAACAAAATGGGATTAAAGAATGTTAAGGTTATGATTCCGTTCTGTAGAACACCAGAGGAAGGAGAAAAGGTTCTAAAGGTTATGGAAGAGTATGGCCTTAAAAAAGGAGAAAATGGTCTTGAAGTATATGTGATGTGTGAAATACCTTCCAATGTTGTATTGGCAGACCAGTTTTCCAAACACTTTGATGGATTTTCTATTGGATCCAATGACCTTACTCAGTTAACCCTTGGTTTAGATAGAGATTCATCACTGGTAGCTCACCTTTATGATGAAAGAAATGAAGCTGTGAAAAGACTTATATCTCAGGTTATAAAAACTGCTAAAGAAAACGGTAGAAAGATAGGTATTTGTGGACAGGCTCCTTCTGATTATCCAGACTTTGCTCAGTTCCTTGTTGAACAAGGTATCGATACAATATCAATAAATCCAGATGCTATATTAAAAACAACAAAAGCAATATATGAGATTGAAAAAAAATTAGGATTGCACGATAATTAAATATATGTTAGTAAATATAGGGAGGATTTAAGAAATCCTCCTTTTTTTCGAAAATGATATAAATAAGTTTCAACGTGGGGAGGTTATATGAATTTTAAATTTAATATTAATTTTTCTCCTTTTAATAAAAAGGAAAAATCTCTTGGAATACATTTTGGAAAAGGTTTTCTTAAAATTGCTATGCTTGATAAAAACAAACAAGGATTAAATCTCCCAATAATTCCTTTTAAAATTGAAGTATCTGGTGATCCAGAAGAGATAGGCAAAATTCTACATGAAGAAATTGAAAGGAGAAATATAAACCCTGATATTGTTGTGGCAGGCCTTAATTACGAATCAGTTCTGTTTAGAAATTTAAAATTACCTAAAGTGAAAAAAGAAGAGTTAGAAGATGCAATACAGTACAATATCAGAGAGGATTTAAAAAGTATAAAAGGGGAAACTTTTTACGATTACTCGATTTTAGGTGAAGATGAAAATGACCTGCAAAATATTCTTATAGCTATAGCCCATAAAAAAGATATAGATATAGTAAACACTGTACTGAAAGTGGCTGGGTTAAATATGGACATTGTGGATACAGAGCCTACAGCACTTATAAATTTAGCATTTTTGCACCAACATGTATCTGAAGAAAAAGAAGAAAATATATGTGTAGTTCATCTTGAAGATAATTATTCTTTTATAGTTTTCTACAATAAAGGCATAATAACTCAAACTCTAAATTTTAATAGTAGGGAATACGAAAAGTTAAATGAAGATGAAAAAGAAAAGGCTGTCGAAGGTCTTATAAATGAAATAAACTACTTTTTCCTTACTGTAAATGAACCAAAGATAATATACCTTTCAGGTAATTCTTTTAAATTTCCAGAAATAAAAGCATATTCTCAGCTAAAATTTGCCACAAGATTTAAAATAGAAGAGTTGAACCCTGTAGACTTATTGAATATAAACTACAAGGGGAATATACCTCTTGGAATATTTAATGTATCTTTATCTTTAGCTAATAGAGGTTTTTTAAAATGATAAAAATTAATCTGAACCCCTATAAGAAAGAAAAGAAAAAGGTAAAACCTAAGATAAAAATAGAAAATTTAGGTTCGTTTTTATACATCATTCCTGCAATTGTTATATTAGCAGCAGTAACTTATACATACTATGAAACCGTTCAAGTGGAAAATCTAAAAGAAGAAAAAGAGTCTTTACTACAGGAAAAACGAAAGTACAAAAGAGCTCAAACACAATTAACTATGCTTAGAAGAGAGTATTCTAAACTGAAAGATATATCTAGGGAATTGGAGTTGAAAAAAGCAGTATATACGTTTTTGTCCAAAGAGAAAACAGACTTTGCAAATTACTTTCATATTGCATATACAGTTTTACCAGATGGTGTATGGCTTAATAATTTATACCTGTCTAAAGATAAGTTTAGATTTCAAGGTGCTTCACTAAATCCAGTACAAATATCTAAACTATATGAAAATTTACAAAGATACTTTAGTAAAGTCAATTTTAGGTCAACCGAAAAAAAACATACGAGACAAAATGTTTACTACACATTTAGAATAAGTGCTTTTGATTTAATCAAAGAGGAGGAATGACTTTGAATTTAGAAGAACTAAAGCTTCAGTGGGAAGCTTTAGAAAACTGGAAAAAGGTACTGATACTGCTTGGGTTTTCGATAGGCCTCGTTTACTTAATTTACATATTTAAGCTACAAGACATATTAGCACAAAAAGCAAAACTTGAAAATGATATTCAAAATCTATCCAGAGAAATAAAAATCTTAAAGAGAACAACACGACCAGAAAAAATGATACAAATAAAAAACCAGATATCGAAACTAAAAAGCGAAATAAACCAAAGAGAAAAAGAGCTTAACAACCTTAAAAATATAATTCCACAAGAAGCTAATATAGATAATTTACTTCAGTTTATTGCAGAAAACGTATATAAATCAAACCTTTCATTGGATAAATTTAAAGTAGTAAAAACAGAAAAGGTCTACGTAAGTTATAATCCATCTACAAAAAAACTACAGATAAGACCAGCTAAAAAAAGAAATTCTCATACAGAAAAAAGAAAGAAAAACAATGAAATTACCCTCTATCGCCTTATCATAAACGTAAAACTATCTGGCAGTCCTAAGAATCTAGTTAAGTATGTTAAAAATATATCTCAATCTAAACAATTTTTAATGATAGATGACATCGACTTACAAAAAACATCAACTGGTATAAAAACAGACATGAATTTATCTACTTTTTACTCAAAAGGAGAGGAAAAATGATAAAAAGAAATATTACTTTAATCCTATCTCTATTTTTGGTAATGGTTATAAACATTCCTGTTTTTGCCCAGGATGATACTTTTTCAAATTTAGGCAAAACAGTAGGTTATATAGAAGATAGTAATGGTAATAAATATTTGGTTGTAGAAGAAGGTGAAGGTGCAAAATTAATAAAAATAAAAGAAAAACCAGAATATCTTTTAAGAGAAAATTTTGGAATATCTAAAAAAGATTTAAAAATAAACGGGGAAGAGTAATGAGAGGAATAAAATTCAAACTTTATCTACTGCTTTCTATGATCTTGGTTTCAACATCTTTTGCTCAGCTTAAAATAAAAGCTGAGTTCTACGGTGCAAAACTGGGGACTGTCGTGGATGCCCTTGCGAAGCTACAACACAAAAACATAATGTGGGATGATGATGCAGCTAAAGAGAAAAACAAAAAAGTGTTTTTATCAATACAAAAACCTATAAGCGTAAACTTATTATTTAGAAATGTTTTGAACGAATATAACTTACTACCCTTAAGAAGAGGAAATTTAATAAATATCAAACTTTCAGAAGAAAAAATATTCCAGATACCACCAGAAATTCCCCTTTATCTAGGAAAAGAAAGTTTAGATGCTGTTTATGCTTTTGTGAAAGATAATCTGACACCTGCTGGGAAAGCTAAACTATACCCTGAAAGTAGCTCAATTTATGTTAAAGATACAAAGGAAAATATAAAAAAACTAGAAAAATTAGTAGAAAATTTCGTCAAACCACTACAAGAAAAAGCACAAAAGATAGCTAAAATCCAAGAAGAAAAGTTAAAACAATTAGAAAAAGAAAAAGAGCTATATAGTAAACTAGTAAAAAAAGAGATTGAAATTTCTCAACAAGACTTTGAAGATATAGAGGACAAATTAATTCAGGTTTTATCTCCTTATGGAAAGTATAAGTACGATCCTAAAAAACATAAGTTGGTAATACTGGAAATAAGAGATAATCTACCTAAGATAAGCAAAGTACTGGCAAAATTAAAGAAAGTAAATCTAAAAACAAAATGTTTTTATGTTAGATCATTAGAGCCAAATGAAATACTTTTAAACATACAAGAAAGTTATCTTTCCAAATATGGTTCCTTTACATTTAAATCTAAAGAGATGCAAAAGGTTTCAGGTGTTTCCCAAAATAATAACGCTAACACCAATGACAATAACACAACGATAAATATAAATCAAAATATTATTACATCTCTTCCTAAAATATGTATAACAGATCTTCCTTCCGTAATAAAGAAAATCAAGACAGATTATGCTGGAATACTCCTTGATAGACCTTATCAAATAGTAATAGAAGCTCGTATAGTCCAAATCCAATCGTCTTATATACAAGATTTAGGTATTCAGTGGGGTGGAAGCTATGCAACTTCCTCAGGCAACACAGTATACTCAATAGGCTCTGGAATTACTGGTAGTAATTTCATATTTGATTTTCCAGCAGATAATGTATCTATAGGAAATGGAGCTGCAATTGGTTTTTCTATGGTAGGTTTAAAAGGAAGGCTTGACTTAAATTTATCTGCTTTAGAACAGATAGGTAAAACCCAGATCTTATCAAGACCAAAAGTCATAACAATAGACGGGGAACCTGCAGAAATATCTCAAGGTATAGAAATACCATATCAATCTTCATCTGCTCAATATGGAACTAATGTTGAATTCAAAAAAGCTTTACTTAGATTAAATGTTATACCAAGAACACTACCTGATGGAAATATTGTTATGAACATAACTCTATCTCAAGACATTCCAGACTTTGGAAAATCTGTACTTGGCCAACCTCCTATTAACACAAAAAGTATTACAAGCAGGGTTGTTGCGAAAGATGGTTCAACTATTGTAATAGGTGGAATATTAGAAAAAACAGACTCTACTACAACTACAGGAGTTCCTATTTTACACAGAATTCCATTACTGGGTTGGCTATTTAAGAAAAGAAATATAAATAATGAAAGCAGAGAACTTTTAATATTTATATCCCCAAAAATAGTGTATGAATAAAAGGAAGGAGATTAAAATGTATGATTTAATAATAATAGGACTTGGACCAGGAGGATATGAAGCAACTTTAACAGCTCTTAGAAAAGGTTTAAAAATAGCGATAGTAGAAAAAGATAAACTTGGAGGAAATTGTTTAAATAGAGCCTGTATTCCTACCAAGTTTTTTTGGACAGGAGCACATAGTATAGATAATTTAGGAAATCTGAAAAATTATGGAATAAAGGTAGAAAAAGAGAGTATAGACTACACAACAGCATGGGAGAATAAGGAAAGAAATATATCCTTTTTAAGGAAAAGTTTAAATAATCTACTAAAATCTAAAAAAGTGCCTGTATATAAAGGTACAGGAAGAATCATTGATAAGCATAAAGTAAAAATTTCTTATAAAGACGGTAGTCATGAAATTATTGAAGGAAAGAACATACTTATAGCAACCGGTTCTAAACCTTCTTCTGTAGGAAATATAGTACCTGATGGGGAATATGTTATAACAACAGAAGATTACATGGATAAGTTAACTAAACTACCAGAGTCTATTCTAGTAGTAGGTGGTGGTGTTGCCGGTTGTGAGCTATCATATATAATGAATAGATATGGAGTAAAAGTACATATTGTTGAGATAAAGGATAGACTTTTACCTCTGAAAATCATATCATCGGAAATTTCACGATACTTATTAAGAAAATTCAAGAAAATTGGAATAAGTACTTACTTTAATACTACGATAAAAGGATTTTCATTAGAAGGTGATAAAATAAAAGTTGATTTATCAGAAGATAAAAGTTTAGTTGTAGATAAGATTCTGCTCTCAGTTGGAAGAAAACCTAATAGTGATATTGATGATATTGGAATAGAAAAAGATGAAAAAGGATTTATTAAAGTAAACCAGTATTTACAGACAAACTTTGATAATATTTATGCTGTAGGAGACGTTATAAATTCTCCTATGCTTGCACATGTAGCCCAGTATGAGGCAAAAATTGCAATGAATAATATCTTGAATGAAAAAAAGGAAATACCAGATTATTCACTAATACCTTATGCTATTTTTACCGCTTATGAAATTTCACATGTTGGACTAAATGAAGATATGGCTAGAGAAAAAGGTATAGAAACTGTAAGTGGTTATTATCCTTATACATACAATGAAAAAGCTGTAGACGAAAGCCAAACAGAAGGTTTTGTTAGACTTATCTTTAATAAAGGAGATAAAAAATTAATAGGTGGCTCAATTGTAGGTATAGGTGCCTCTGAACTGATTCAGGAAATCTCCTTAATGATTAATTCAGGGTTTACGGCCAAAGAAGTTCATGAGTATATATATTTCCATCCATCTTTAAGTGAGATATTTGCATACGCAAGTTATGATGTGGCTATAGGAAAATTATTCTGAATCAAATTCAACTATAGGAATTAATTTTTCATTCATTACATCAACAAGTTTATTATAGAGTTCTGAGGGTGTTTTTCCATCTTCTGGAAAAGAGGCGATACCCTCTATTATGTTAGATTGGAGTTTTTCTTTTATTCTTTCTATTGCCTTTTTTGCTTTTTCCTTATCTGTTTCCGGAAAAAATAAAAATACAAAGTCTTCTTCAACTGGTGAAATAACATCAGATTTTCTTATTTCATCTTTTATAATAAAAGCTATATCAATTTCATCTAAATTTTTATTTTTAAATATAGTTGCAATATTAGGTGCATATAAAAAAGCAATAGAAAATTTCTTTGGAATATTATATCGATTACTCTTTCTAATTTCTATTTCTACAAGTGCTTTGAAAACTTCGAAATCGTATATATTCTTACTTTCATCCATTTTTTAACTCCCCTATTATATCTTTATCTATATGTTCCCATAAAAATTCTTCTTCTTCTCTACCAAAATGCCCATAAACAGAGGTTTTCCTGTATATAGGCCTTCTAAGTTGCAAGGTATTTATTATACCTATTGGAGACAGATCAAACAACTTTTTTATTTTTTCTATCACTTTATTCTTATCTACAGATACCCCGTACATTTCTATATCCAGTGAAAGAGGATATTCCCCGCCAATGTTATAAGACATTTCAACTTTACATTTATCAGATAACCCTGCAGTTACTATATGTTTAGCAATACACCTTGCCATATATGAGGCACTTCTATCTATTTTAGTAGGGTCTTTTCCTGAAAAAGCACTTCCACCAGATGGTGCTGCAGTACCATAGGCGTCTGCAATAGTTTTTCTACCTGTTAATCCTGTATCAGCCATAGGTCCACCTATTATAAATCTACCAATTGGATTTATAACAATTTTCGTATTTTTGTCTATGTATTTCTTATCTATGGTCTTGTTTATGACAAGGTCGAAAATTGCCTCTTTAAGTTGGTTATCCTCTATCCATGGTTCATGTTGAACTAATATTGTTAAACTTTCTATCCTTTGAGGGATACCATTTTCATATTGAACAGTTACTAAAGCCTTTCCATCAGGTCTGAGAAAATCCACTACATCTTCTTTTCTTAGTTCATCTATTCTTTTTACAATATTATTTGCTATATTTGTTGCAAGAGGCATCTTATTAGGAGTTTCATTAGTTGCATATCCAACAACGATACTTGTATCCCCTGCACCTGTAGTAGATAGACCAAGCGCAAGTTCAGGGCTCTGGTCATTTATGCTGGTTATTACACCTGCAGTATAGCCATCAAAACCGTACTCTGGTTTTATATAGCCAATATCAATAAGTACATTCCTTGCTATGTTTGGTATATCCACATAAGTATCTGTGGATATTTCCCCTGATACGTAAATCAAACCAGTGGTAATTAGAGTTTCAACTGAAGATTTTGCATAGGAGTCTTTAGCCAGTAGTGCGTCTAAAATCGCATCAGATATTTGATCTGCAATTTTATCAGGATGCCCTTGACATACAGCCTCTGCGCTTAAAAGATATCTCAACAAAATTCCCCCTTATTTATAAACATTCATCTTTTAATACTGCACCTTCGTTTGCAGAGGTAACAAGTAAAGAATATCTCTTTAACCATCTACTTTTTATTTCTTTTTTCTTAGGCTTAAATTCTTTCATTCTTCTCTCAAATTCTTCTTCTGAAATAAGAAGCTCTATTTTTCTGTTTGGAATATCTATTAAAATTTCATCACCATCCTGTATTATACCTATAGGGCCTCCTGCAGCTGCCTCAGGGGAAATATGTCCTATGCAAGCTCCTCTGGTTGCTCCTGAAAACCTACCATCAGTTATTAATGATACTTTGTCCCCAAGTCCCATACCCATAATAGCAGAAGTTGGAGAAAGCATCTCTCTCATTCCTGGACCGCCTTTAGGACCCTCATATCTGATTACAACCACATGTCCTTCTTTAACTTTTCCTCCGGTAATTCCTTCAATAGCTTCCTCTTCACTATCAAAGCATATAGCTTTTCCTTTGTGAACCATTATTTTAGGATCTACTGCTGCTGCTTTTACTACACCTCCATTAGGAGCTATATTACCAAATAAAATAGCAAGTCCACCTTTCTCACTGTAGGGATTTGTTATAGGTCTTATTACATTTTCATCTTTTATTTCTGCATTTTCTATGTTTTCCCCTAATGTTTTCAAAGTTACAGTTGGCCTGTCAAGATGTAAAAGTCCTTTTTTGGAAAGTTCTTTTAAAATTGCACTTATTCCTCCTGCCCTATCTAAGTCTTCTATATGATACTGAGATGCAGGGGCTAATTTACATAGAGTTGGAGTTCTTTCTGAAATTTTATCTATTTCAGCAATATCAAAATCTATGCCTGCTTCTTTAGCTATAGCCAACAGGTGTAAAACTGTGTTGGAAGAACCTCCCATAGCAATATCTAAAGTAAAAGCATTTTCTATAGCATCTTTATTTACTATATCTCTGAATTTCAAGTCTGCTTTAATAAGCTCTATGATTTGTTTACCTGCTTTTTTAGCTAATTCCTGTCTTCTTGGGTCTATAGCAAGTATACTTCCATTTCCTGGAAGAGCTACACCAAGAGCTTCCATTAAACAGTTCATAGAATTAGCAGTAAACATTCCTGAACACGAACCACAAGTTGGACATGCATTCTGCTCTATAATTTTAAGCTGGTTTTCATCTATAAGACCCTTTTCATACGCTCCTACTGCTTCAAATGCATTTGCCAGATCTATAGGTTTCCCGTCTGGTGTATGTCCAGCAGCCATAGCTCCACCAGAAACAAAAATGGTAGGAATGTTAAGTCTTGCTGCAGCCATTAACATACCGGGAACAATTTTATCGCAATTTGGGATACAGACTAAGCCATCTAATTTATGTGCTTCTACTACTGTTTCTACACTATCAGCAATGAGCTCTCTACTTGGCAAAGAGTAATGCATACCAGAATGACCCATTGCAATACCATCATCCACACCGATA
>CAZEYS010000037.1:0-13923 GCA_964516095.1 uncultured Aquificales bacterium | reverse complement strand
CTCTTCTTTCTTCGTTCTTAGCGTACCTATAAGGAATTGAAACGTTTTTGCAGGTCTGCTATAAGTTTTTCTTTTTTCTGGTTTTTAGCGTACCTATAAGGAATTGAAACAAAATAATTAATTAAGTATCACTTTTTATGCGAAGTAAGAATTCGTGAACTATCTCTTTTAAGGCTATTATAAATGAACTTTCTGGATTTATTTTGGAAATAGGCTCACACATACCTTCAGCTTCTATAATGGAATTATCTTCTGGAAGAAACCCTATCACTTTATTTGGAGCCTTTGCTTGTATTATTAAGTTGAAATCTTCAGATATTTTATCTGGTTTTACTTTGTTTATTATGATGAAGTAATTATCTAATTCTTTTTGCTTGAGATATTTCAAAAATATATGTAAGGATGCAAAAGAAGCTGGATCAGGAGTAGTTATTATAATAAAATAGTCGCTTAAACTTAAAATGGTTTCGCTTTGTTTGGATATCCTGGGAGGTGTATCTATAACGATAAATTTTATATCCAAATTATTAATTTCATCAAAAATGGATGAAATTACTTCAGGTACAAAAAGTTCTTCATAATGTATAGGATGAAAAAATCCTTTTATGCCAGATGGAATAAATAAAAAGTTATTGTTATCTGATATGGGAGTTTTAATAACTTCTTTAACCTTTAAACGATCAAAAAGAATATCTGCAAATCCTTTCTTAAAATCTGTACATAAAAATGTTGCAAGGGAATTTTGTGGATCAGTGTCTATTAATAGAGTTTTTTCATATTTAGAAAATTCATAAGCCATATTTAAGGAAATAGTAGATTTTCCAACACCACCTTTTAAAGCAACAATTGGAACTATCACTTTATCATCCACTCCGATATTTGTTGTAAGTTTTTCTTAGTTACAAAAGATTTTTTTCCGAAATAATAGTTTAAAGATAATAATGTAAAGAATTCTGTATAAGAACTTGTTTTTCTAAGCTCTATACCACCTTTAACAGAAATTTGATTATTTAAAAGCTTTTCTGCTGTAAGTAAGCCGTCAAATGCCATTGTTGTTTCTTTGTACTGGGAAGTTTTTATATCCATAAGTCCTGCCATTAGTTTTGTATATATACCTGTTTTATATTTATCCATGAAAAAGAACCCTTCGTAGGTTGGTGTTATCATTATAAATCGTTTTGGTGAGAAGTATCCACCATAACCATAATAGTAAAAATCCTCATCTTTTTTGTATGATACATAATTTATATAAAGTCCAACATAATCTGAATTTGATAAGTTATTACCTATATATACTTTTGGGAAAACCGAAAAATTAAATTTGGTATTTTCATGGGTGTGTTTACCCTTTAGTTTTCCAAGTGATACTTCAGAGAATAATAAACTATCATTTTTATCTAGTGTTTTTTCATACTGCACTCCTATCAAATTTTCTATAACTCTTCCCCATGAATTGTAACTGTGAGGATCCTTGGATCCAACGTAAGAAAGTAGACTATTCTTTTCTGGTTTTCTTTCTAAGAAGAATTTAAGTTTGTTATAATTCCAATATTTTCCAATCATAAATTTTCCTGTTAATGTGCTGTTTACATCTGTATTTCCAAGTGGAGTTAAGCCAATTTCCATATTTAATAGTAAATTATTTGCGTAATTTAAGCCGATAAATGGTTCAAATCCAGAAGCGTGTGTTTTTATCCTTCTTATAACCGGTAAATTGGTACTTCCAAATACTAAATAGTTACTTAAACTACCAGAATTAATAAAAGGGTAAGACATTCCTGCATAAAGGGAAAAGTATCTCTTAATATACCTTTCATAAAGTACAAATGGTGTAAATATGTTTAGTTTGCTAGTTCCAGAATTTCCATCTTTAAATCTATATTTAAACCCGATAGATAAATTACTTATGCTATTCTGTTTTGCTTTATTCAATTTCTCTTCTAGCCTTTTTATCTTCCATTTTAAAACCTTTTTTTTTAACAATTTTGAATCATCTGTTTTTAGCAACGATAAGTCTAATTTTTTATCTGTTTCTAGAAAAGGATTTGGTACTATTGTTTTTATTTTTTCTCTTCTTTTTTCATTTGTTATTTTAGGGGTTTGGATTTTGTAGTAGGATTTTTCTAATTTTTTTACTTTTTTAAGGATTTTTTCTGCTTTTTCATCTTCTCCTATTGAAAGGTATAAGTTTGAAACTTCTATCAAAGTTTCTGGGTTTTGACTGTTTTCTAAGTTTAGTAGTATCTGTTTTAACTTCGAACCTTTGTTTTCCTTTAGATATGTATAAGCTAATGCTACACCTATTTTCTCGTCGTTACTCATTTTATAGGCTGTATAGAAATATTTTTCAGCACATTTAAAGTTCTGTAGTTTATAACAGTCCCATCCTGCTATAGACATTAATTTATAGTCATTCGGAAACATCATTAATCCTTCTTTAGCAACCTGTAAGCTCTTTTTGTAATATCCGTTGTTATATAAAAATGATGAGTACTTTTCGTATAAGTCTTTGTAAAATTTCTTTAAGCGTTTTGTTTCTTCAGGTGTAAGACCGTTTTTATCAATCGCTGATAATATGGAAAATATCTGATCGTAGAAATTTAAATTCAGTAAGGCATATAAAAACTTCATTTTTACATCAAAATTATCTGGATTTTTCTCATATCCTTGTGAATAGTATTTCAAAGCCTGTTTATAATCTCCTTTTTCAGCAAAAATATCTCCTATTCCCATGAGAGCAAAGCTATTTTTAGGATTTAATTCAAGAACCTTTTTATAAAACTTTAAGGCTTCAGTGTATTTTTTCTGTTTTTTGTATTGCTCAGCCAAATTCAGATAATATAATTCCCTTATCTTATTTTCATCATCTACTTTTATCCCTATTTTTTTGAGCTTATTTGCAATTTTCAAGGCGTCTTTGTAATTTCCTTTTTTCATATATATAGCTTTTAACCCTTGAAGGGCATAAACATTTTCGGGGTCAAGTAAAAGTACATTTTTATAGTAATTCTCAGATTTTTCTAATTCTCCCTTTTTTAGATAAAGGTTACCCAAAGCTAGTAGTATATTGATATTTGCTGGATACTTTAGGTAAAGATTTTTTAGTTTTTTTTCTGCTTCGTCAAGTTTATTGTTTTCTATGAGATGATTTATTTTTTTAATTTGTATAAATATATACAGGTCATTTATTTGCTTTATTTCATTTGGCGATAACTTGCCTTCTATTTTAGATAATTCGTCAAATTTTTTGAGACTTATAAGCGCATTAACATATCCTTTTAACACCTTTGGGTTTTGGGGATATTTTTTGTAAAGCTCCTTAAATATTTCGTAGGCCTTTTTGTAATCTTTTTTATTTAAATATGCATATCCAATTCCTATTTTTGGATTTATGTCTTTTTTGAAATCTAATGCTTTTTGAAAGTATTTAATAGAGATATCTGGATTTTTATTTAGATAGCTATATCCTTTTTTCAAAGCATAGGTATAACATGAATCTTTAAGCATCTTTTTTACATCTATGTCCTGGGTTTTTTTGTATAAATTAGCTAATATCTTACAGGCTTCTCCAAAATCTCCTTTTTTAATATAGATTATGGCGAGAACTTTACTCGCATCTATTTCGTATTCTGGTTTTTCTTTTAGTCGTTTTGCAAGTTTTTCTGCCTTAGTAATACTACCTTCATTCAGGTATTGATACATTAAGGAAACCTTATTTTGAGGTTTTGATACTTTTAGATTAGATAAAAGTTTGTTTTCTATGTTAGGTTTTTCAATATTTGCTTGCTGTTTATGATTATTTTCCATAATAACTCTATCTGGATAATAATCACATTTTCTTATAAATGCATCTTTGAAATAAAACTTTACGTTTGATAATAGCGGTTTTATTTGTCTGTACTCCTTACTTAGTCCAACTCTAAGTGTGTAAAATTTGCCTATTTTTTCTATACGAGTATAAGGATAATTTTTGATTTTATTAAATTGTTTTTTTAAGTCTTGGAGTCTTGTTGATGAAGATACCTGTATGCAGTATGCATCTTTTACAATATTATCTTGCCTTTTTACAGTTTCTGTTGTATTTTCATTTTCTTTCTTGTTTTGTGCACTTTTTGAAGTTTTTTCCTGAGAAATTACTTCTTCTATTAGCGAATATATACCATTATTTTCTAAGTAATCTCTTAATCTTAGTACTTGATTTATATCATTTGTGTACAAGCAGATTAAACGTTTATCTTTTTCTTCACAATCATCTATGCCAAGTTTACTGAGCTTTTCTTTAAGACTTTTGAGATTATCTGCAGTATCGTAGGGCACTTCTAATATATACATGCCAAAGGATTGTAAACTAATTAATAAAATTACATACAGGATGAGTCTTAGCATCACATTCCCCTCTCAAAATTCTCATAAAGGATATCTAATGCTTCGCAAAAATAATTTTTTTTATCTACTGCTTTTAGTTTGTTATATCTTTCCAGATATCTTTTATTTTTATAAAGCAGATAAAACCATCTGTATACACAGTATGGGCTTTCTTTTTTTGTTTGTGTCTGTTTATTATATTCATATCTTAAAGGAATATAGCCATTTTTTATAAAAAACTGATTTACGCTATAAAAAGAATCCTTTAAGCTTTTCAATTTTTCTGGACTATCGATGTAAGAGTAAAGTATAACTCTATAAGCGTCCAAATCTACAAATTTTCCTTTTTTTAATTTTTTTTCTAACAGTGAGTAATATAAATTCGTAGTTAAATCTCTTAGAGTATATATATTGTATGTGTAGTTGTAGAGTTCATTCCAGATAGGATTTTTTGTAAATATTGCAAAATCCTTAAATATAAAAGGCACATAGTAACTTGGGAAAAGGGTTATTGTTAAACTTTTTTCTTTTAAAAAGCCGTAGTATGCAGGCAAAAGTATGTAATCTTTCTTATTTAAATAGCATATAGGTAGTATAAACTTTTCTAAATTTTTCTCTAAAGTTTTAAATTCATTTAAGTAGCTGTTTAAATGCCACTTTTTCCATGCTAAGAGGAGGGAGTAAGTTATAAACAAGTCAGCATCCAGTGCATTATTTGAATCTACCACTTTTCCTCCATTCCAATGCCATGAGAAAAAACCTTCTTTGTTTTTGAGATTTTTCTTTGTCCACATCCATATCCTATCAAAAGCTTTCTTATCATTATTTAAAACCGCTAAAAGCATTCCATATCCTTGACCTTCTGACGTGGTTCTATAACAGTTATAGGGATCTACGATATTACCTTCTGGTTTCACAAAATTTTTTTTAAAAACTTCCCATTCTCCTGCAAAAGCTTGAAAAAGTATAAAAAGGAGCAGAAGACTATATCTCACCCCTTTTTCTCCTTCTTTCTCTAATGTCCAATCTTATTTTAAGTATGAAAATCAACAGTAATATTATAAAAATTACTGCAATTATAATTATCCATGGAGATGTGTATCCAAGCCAGTACAAGAAGTAATCTATAAAGGATAAGTTTCCTACATAGTACTTTTCTCCTAAAGATGCCCAGTATATGTTTGAGTTTTTAAAATCTACTACTGCTAAATCTCCCTTTATGTTTCCAGTATATTTTGGTTCATATAGTAGTTTAATAGCTTTATAAATTTCTTCAGGTTTTTTTGATAGTATCATAAATATAGTTTTCCCAGCAGTATACGGAGATTGTCCCATTGTAAATATAACTTCCTGCTTCAATTTGTTTCTTATTTCCAGTAAAGCTCTGAGATTTTCTGTTTCCTTTTTGCCTAAAATTTGTTTTTTAAGTAAGTCTGTTATTTCCTTAAATATAGAATATTTAATTGTTATCTTATCCATTTGAATGGAAATAGGCATATTTTCAAATAATTCAGGTTTGAACATGTAACCTATAAGGATTAAATTTTTAGATTTATCTAATTTTTTTTCATCTGTAGTAACTTCTAAATTATAAGGTGATACTTCGGTTTTTTCCCCAATGTAGGCTACGAGTGTTAACATGGAAGATATGGTATTTTCATCTAAATTTGACAGTAGAATCTCTGTATCTTTAAGATCTGGATATATTGAATATGGATAAGCCTGCATAGTAAAAAATTCCATGTGAGGCATCTCTACCCAGTGTGGAAGGTCTGGTATTTGTATATATGTTTTTTTTGCAAATACTGTTCCTTGAAGAGCATTTACATTTGGGGCTACACAAAACCCTTGATTTCTAGGCATTAGGGCATACTGAATTGTTAATTTATTTTCTCCAGGTTTTAGCATATAAACTGGGATTAAAAGCTTTTTATTTTCTAGTATTGTTCCATAGTTTTTGTCAATTTTAAGCTGAGTTAAAAATTTATCATTAATAAATATGTTTATTACAGAGTCATCTCTAACTCCTGAACCATAATTATAAAATAAGTTAAATACAAATTTATCTTTACCTGCTAAAAAATAATCGACTGGAATAGTAAAACGTATATCAAAAGGAGGAGGATAAAATCCATAGAAAGAAACATCTGTATAACCTAAATCGGAAAGATGAATTTTTTCATCTGGTGGTATGAATTTGGGAGATTGATAAGGTTTTATAGAAAACTTTTTAAATCTTTTTATATATAGACTTTTTCCAAAAAATATACTCTTTTTTAAAGAAATAAATGCATTTATAATATTATCAAGTTCATCATAGGTATTTGCTGATATTGCCACAATAGCCCTTGTATTATCATAGGGGTTTGGAGTTATTAATACATCAGGTACTTGACTGTCTGGTTTTAGTTTTAATACCTTTCTTATAAAATCTTTGGTACCTATTATAAAATTGTCAGTATCTGGATTTATGTTTGACGTATAAGAGACATAAATCTTTCTATATTTTATATAGCTTCCAATAAAACCTGCAATTTTCGCTGCAAATGTTAACATTTTGTCACTTTTGTTTTCAGTTATAACTGTATAACGGATAGGATTATACTGTTTCTCGTCTAAAACATAATCTCTTAAATATAGCAAATTTGGTTTTATTTCTTTTCTTTTGTAGTTTACTTTTACATAACTTCTGTCCCAGTATATTTTTGTCCATAATTCTGGAGCTTTTTCGTACTCACAACAATTTACACAGTAGTGCTGTGTGGTTTTTATTTCTATCTTGTTGTACCTTTTTACCAGATACGAAGGTATTGGTATATCCAGAGATAGGTTATCTACTTTCGGTGGATACATAGTTTGATATACCAATTTACCGTTGAAGAATATTGATATACCGCTTCTTTCTGGTACCAGTGCCCTGGATTTTGAGACTTCTAAATGTAGTAAAAAATCTTTAGCAATATACCTATCTGGGAAAGGTAAAGATAATGATGCATATCCTTCCACTCCCTTTAATACACTTACATTTGGGAAAAATGTGTCCAGATATTCTATTTTTGTCTTTGCATGAGATACAAACGTTATACTAAGAAGTAATAAATTTAAATAAACAAAAATCTCCCTCAGCTTTAGCTGCACAGCTAACCTCCTTTACTTCAATGTCTTTATCTAAAAGTAATGAGAATAAATTTGAATAAAACTCTTCTAAATAACAACAAGCATTTTTATCTTCTTTATTTCTTAGGGTTAATGCAAAAGGAGAATTGAAATGTTTTAGGTGAATTTCTTTATCAACCTCATTAACTACTACTTGAATAAAGCCAAGTTGGTGCAAACTCAAAAAGTTATTCAGCATTTCTACAAATTCTCTAAGACTATCTTCTGAAGATAAAGTTAACTTTTCAAATACTTTTTTGTTCTTTTCAAAAAATGTTCGTGCAGAAACCTCAGATAAACTTTTATAATCTTCTTCGTCTCCTATTTCTACCAATCCAAGTATGAAAGAACCAAGCACAGAAGATTTATAAAATCTATCATTAGAAACATCGTTTGGGATATGTAATCCTTTTATTTCCTTTCCATTCATTTTTAAATTGCCCTTATTGTGTTTCTTAAACAAAGCCATTATGGACTACCTCCTATTTACACCTAAAGTTAAATTAGTGATTTTTAATCTTTTTAAGCTAACTGCAAATCTTTTTAAGAAACTTAGAACTTCTCTTGTAAATTCTTTTGTAGCATCTATATAAGCATCTTTAAATCTTGATACAGCTATTTTTGTTAAAAATATAAAGGATTTTATAGGGGACATTTCTCTCTCAGGTATAAAAAACTCCCATCTAGTACTCTGGGAATAAACAATTTCAACAAGCTTTCTAAAGCTTTCAATATCATCATAATGTTCCAAGAAAGTCCCGCGTATATTTTTTTCATTAGCATTTACTACTTTTATTCTTAAGTTGAATGTTAATCCTCTAACATCTTTTATTACTATTTTTAGTACGTTATCTCTTATCTCATGAAGATAATCTTTTAAATTTTGGAGGCTTTCTATCCATATACCTGTAAGGGAAATGTCCCTTATTCTTCCAAAGAAAGTTTTATCGTTAACATATATAAAGGCTTCGTCCATTGCAGGTATTCGGTGAGCTCTCCTCTTTTCTGCCCTCTCTTTCATAACGATTATGCCAAGAGCTAGTACAAGAAAGTTAAGTATTTGCCAGATAACTACAATTATTACTGTACCTCTTTCATCTGGAAACTTAATCCAGCGGTAAATAGCAAATAAAAAGGATAAAAGTGTTATATTAAATAGAATGTATATAGGTTTATAAAATGGGCTTAGAAAATCTTTATTTATCTCTTCTCTTTTTGGGGTTACTTTAAATGTAGGTTTTTTGGGATTTATAATAACACTTATTATTGCAGGAAGTATAAATAAACTTTGTAGAGCTTCGTAAAGTTCTGAGAAAAAGTTCCATCTAACACGAGCGTACAAATAATTGGAAAGTAAAATAGATGCCACAAAATGAGGTATAGCATAAGCAATTACTTCCATAACTGACGCATCATAAATCTTTAATCCAAAAAACAGGTAAAAGCCTGGAGCAAATAAGAATATAGTTCTTGCAATACCAAAAAACCAGAAAAAACTGGAATTTAAATATCCTAATTTTTGGTACCATTTAAGTCCTTTTTTCTTCAATGGATTTTTCATTAAAAAAATTTGGATCATACCCTGTGCCCATCGCGATCGCTGGACGATAAAAGATGAAAATGTTTCTGGTTGAAGACCAAATACCATTTGACGTCCGTAATAAGCGCTATCATATCCCCTTGAATGAAGCTCGATAGCCGTTTCTGCATCTTCTGTTACTGTTGATCCTTGAATTCCTCCAACTTCTTCAAGGTACTTTCTTCTCAAAAGAGCAGCCGAACCACAGAAAAAAGAACATGCCCAGAAATCCAATCCTTTTTGGATATATTTATAGAACATGTCATTTTCATTGGGGACCTGTCTAAATATTTGTAAATTTTTTTCAATTGGATCAGGATTTTGAAAGCTGTGAGGTGTTTGAACTAAAAATAATTTTGGGTATTTAAGAAAAAAGCCAACAGTTCTTCTTAAAAAGTCTTGAGTAGGAATATGATCACAGTCTAAGACTAATATTAAATCTCCATTTGTCTTCTTTAATGCTTCATTTAAGTTTCCTGCCTTTGCTCCTATATTCTTTTTCCTTGTCAGATAGTATAAGTTAGCATTAACTTCCTTAACTAACTTTTTTAAAGATTCAGCCCTTTTTCTTGCATTTTCTCTTTTTACAGGATCTGGGTCATTAAGTTTTTCTTCTGTACCACCATCATCTAATATAAAAACTTTGAATTTATCTTTAGGGTAATCCATGGATAAAGCAGCCAAAGCTGTAGCTTTTACAACATCTACTGGTTCATCATAAGTTGGTATAAATATATCTACAGTTGGTAAACTTTTGGGTGGTGGTTCTTCTGGGGAAATTTTTATACTTTTTCTTTCCAATAGCCTTAGTGCTATAAAGCTGCCTAAAAGTGCAATTATTATTGAGTAAGTTTCTGCAAGATATAAAAGCACAGATGCTGACAAGTTGAAAATGTTATCTGTGTTTATTGTATTGAAAGTCCTCCAAAAAAAGTATCTCAAGGAGATAAACATACTTGCAAAGATTATAAACAGTTTTACATGTTCTGTCTTTCTTTTAAATAAAACAAGGATGACAATTATAATAGTAGTAGAAACTATTATTTGGTTTAACAAAGACATAGGTAATATAACAAAGAGTGCTAAAAGTAGTATTAATACCATAAACACTATATTAAAAAACTTTCTCTCGTATAGGTACATTTTTAGATATTTCTTAAGTTTTTTAAAGTTTCTTAACACATTATTTTTCCTTTAAAATCTCTTTTAAAGTGGATATTCTTATATCATCTTTATCTGTTTCGCTAGATGGTCTTGATTTTTGCATACCTTCATTTTCTAAAAACTCTACAATCTTCCATTTATTTTTTAATTTTTCTATTTCATTTTTTAAATAGAATTCAGGTATTTCATTGTTAAACATGTAACATTCTCTATGTTAGCTATTAATTATAATTAATATATCGGATTTTATAAAAATTTTTTAAGTCTTTCTATACCCTCTTTCATATGTTCAATATTTCTTGTATATGCAAATCTTATATATTTATCAGTGTTGTTATTTCCAAAATCTATACCTGGTGTTACTGCCACATGAATTTCTTCCAGTAAGATTTTTGCAAATTCATAAGCGTTTTTTGAATATTTCTCTATATTAGCCCAGATATAAAAAGCTCCCTGTGGTTTTGCGTCTATGTCAAATATATTTTTAAGTTCATTGAATAAAAAATCTCTTCTTTTTTTGTACTCATTGGTTATAGTATCCAAATATTCATAGTTAAAAGCTCCCAGAGCAGCATATTGACTAATGGTTGGAGGAGATATAAAAACATTTTGCATAACTATTTCAGCTTTTCTTATCAGGTTTTCAGGCAAGATTAACCAGCCAAGTCTAAAACCTGGCATACAGAAATACTTGGAAAATCCATTTATAACTATTGCGTTGTCTGAAAATTCAAGGGCTGTATGCTCTTTTTCATCATATACAAGTCCATGATAAATTTCGTCAGAGATAAAGTAAATACCATTATCATCACAATACTCAATTAAGTCTTTTAAGTTGTCTTTTTCATATATATTTCCTGTAGGATTGTTTGGAGATGAAATTTGTACAGCCTTTATATCGTTATACTCTTTTAGATGCTCAAGTGTAAGCTGATAATTAGTAGATTTATCTACAGGTGCCAATATAGGATTTATGTCAAGAATATATGAAAAGTTTTTATAGCAAGGGTATGATGGGTCTGTCATTAATAGGTTTTCTCCAGAATCAAGAAGTATAGAATATGCTACTAAGAAAGCTCCGGATGTTCCTACTGTTAATGCAATTCTTTCAGGATTTATGGATACATTGTATTTATCTTTATAAAACTGTGATATTTTTTCCCTTAGCTTTATTATCCCTAAACTTTCTGTATAATGGTTCATTCTGTCTTTTACAGCTTTTTCTGCATATTCCCAGACTTCAGGAGGAGGTTGTAAATCTGGCTCTCCAATTTCAAAATGAATTGTATCGTTGTACTTTTGGGCTTGTTTTACTATATCCATTACAATGAAAGGAGTAACCTTTTCTATTCTATTCATCTTATTTTAGTCCTTAAAAAACATATAATTTTTCATTAGAAAATATTATAAAATGAAATAACTTTAAAAAGTCATCAAATTGCGATAAGAGGGTCTAAAATGTCTCTAGAAAATTACAAGGTTCTAAATAAAATAAAAGACTATAAAGATTTAAAACATCTTTCGAAAGAGGAAATTAAAACTTTAGCTGATGAAATTAGAAAATATATTATTGAAATCACATCTAAAAACGGTGGACATATTGGACCGTCATTAGGAGTTGTCGAGCTTACAATTGCTCTTTTAAGGGCATTTGACCCTTCTAAAGATAGAATAGTCTGGGATATAGGTCATCAGGCCTATCCATATAAGATATTAACAGGGAGAAAAGAGGAATTTAAAACCTTAAGAAAATACAAAGGTATATCTGGGTTTTTAAAAAGAGAAGAAAGTCCTTATGACCACTTTGGAGCTGGACATAGTTCTACTTCAATATCTGCATCTTTAGGCATGAGAGTTGGCAAAGATTTAAAAAAGGAAGATGGTTATGCCATCGCTATAATAGGTGATGGAGCCATGACTGCTGGTCAGGCTTTTGAAGGATTAAATAATGCTGGCTGGTTAGACCCTGACAAATTCATAGTAATATTAAATGACAATCAAATGTCAATATCTCCAAATGTAGGAGCAATTTACACATATTTTAATAAAATTATAACTAATCAAGTATTTCAAAAACCCAGACAAAAATTAAAAGTAATACTTAAGAAACTTTTAGGTGATACTGGAGCTAATTTAGCCAGAAAATTAGAAGAGTACATAAAGGGTTTATTTGCACCAGGAATAATATTTGAAGAACTGGGTTTCACATACATTGGTACAATAGACGGTCACAGCCTATTTGACCTTGAAAAAACCCTTGAAAATGCAAAAAAAATGCGAGGACCTATCTTAATTCACGTAATTACACAAAAAGGTAAAGGGTATAAACCAGCAGAAGAAAATGCTACTGCATTTCACGGCATATCTCCATTTGATAAAATTACAGGTCTACCGTTGAAAAAAGCTTCTCAAAATCCAAGCTGGAGTAAAGTTTTCGGAAGTGCATTATGTCAGCTTGCTGAGAAAGATGAAAAGATTGTAGCTATAACACCAGCTATGAGAGAAGGTTCAGGTTTATATGAATTTTCTCAAAAATTTCCAGAAAGATTTTTTGATGTTGGTATAGCTGAACAACACGCAGCAACTTTTGCAGGAGGTTTAGCTGTTGAAGGCTTAAAACCTGTTTTATCTTACTATTCAACATTTCTGCAGAGAGCATATGACCAGGTTATTCATGATATAGCACTACAAAAACTTCCTGTAGTTTTTGCTATAGATAGAGCAGGTCTTGTAGGAGAGGACGGGCCAACTCACCATGGGGTTTTTGATATAGCATTTTTGAGAGCTGTTCCTAATATTATTATCACTGCACCTAAAGATGCCCAAGAACTGAGAAATCTTCTTTACACTGGTATTGAAAGTCAACTTCCTTTTGCCGTAAGATATCCACGAGGAGAGTCTTCTGGAAAGATTGAAGATAAATTTGAAAAAATTCCAATAGGTAGCTGGGAAATATTAGAAGAGGGAAAGGATATAGCATTTTTAGCAGTCGGAAAATATGTTAACAAAGCATTAAAAGTTAGAGAAATTTTAAAAACTAAGGGATTAAGTCTAACTGTCGTAAATGCAAGATTTATAAAACCTTTTGATGAAAAACTGTTAATCAAAATCTTAAAAGAACATGAAATAATTATCACTGGAGAAGATGGAGTTTTAAATGGCGGATTTGGTAGTGGTGTAGCAGAATTTATGCTTGATAATGGATATACCAATAAACTCTTAAGATTTGGTATTCCTGATAAATTTATAACACATGGAAAAGTTCATCTTCTTGAAGAAGAATTAGGATTACTACCAGAACAAATGGCAGATAAAATAGAAAATATCTTTTTAAAAAAGACTTATAAAACTGTAGGTTAAATCTGATAAAATAAATGTGATTTACCGCCTTTCTGGAGGAATTAATGAATAAAAAACCCAAAGTTATAATCCTTGGAAGTGGTCCTAACAGAATTGGTCAAGGTGTAGAATTTGATTATGCCTGTGTTCACTGCGTTTTTTCCTTAAAAGAAGAAGGTTACGAAGCTATAATGGTAAATTGTAATCCAGAAACTGTTTCAACGGATTATATTCAATCTAATAAGCTCTTCTTTAAGCCAATAGTTTTGGAAATTGTTTTAAATATAATAGAACAAGAAAAACCTATAGGTGTTGTTGTT
>CAZEYS010000036.1:1693-14414 GCA_964516095.1 uncultured Aquificales bacterium | reverse complement strand
AATCCTTTTCCATATTCTCCAGCTCTTGCTGCTTCAATTGCTGCATTAAGGGCAAGCAGGTTAGTTTGGCGGGATATTTCTTTAATAAACGAGATTACGTTTGTTATATCTTCTGCACTTTTGTTTAGTGTTTCAACTACAGCCTTTAAATCTTTAGATGAATTTACAAGCTCGTTTATAGATGCAATTATATTTCTTGTTTCTTCATTTGCCTTATATACTCTTTTTCTTGTTCTATGGTTTAAGTCAACAACTTCACTTAATTCATCTTGGGTTTCTAATAAAATCTTTCTGGAAAAGGAAACTCCATCTTTGTAAGAACTAATCAAAATCTTCAAAACTTGTTTTTCTATTTCCGCTAATATCTGTTCTTTGGTTTTTACATTCCCTTCCATTTTCTTCTCCTTATTGGTTTTATTAGCTTGTACTAACTATTTTCGTCAATATATCATTTAAATTTAGGTTATCCTGGTTTTCGTAAACTTTAAATATGTGTTTTATTCCAGTCATCCTGCTGATTACTTGGGGATTTTTCTTTTCTGCAAGGTCTGGATTTTTTGATGCTCTGTTCAGGACAATTCCCTTTATCTGTACATCGGTATCTTTTAATGCCTTTACAGTAAGAACTGTATGGTTTATTGTTCCAAGATTTGCTCGTGACACAACTAAAACTGGCATTTTTGTTAGGTTTATAAGGTCAAGATAAGTTATAATTTTTCCTTTTTCCTCAGTTATAGGTACCATTATTCCCCCAGCCCCTTCTACTATTAAAAATTCATACTTTTTTGAAAGGTATTTTATTTTTTCCAAAATTTTTTCGATAGATATTTTTTTATTTTCCTCTATTTGGGCAACATAAGGAGCAACTGGAAATTTAAATTGATATAAAACACTTTCTTCTATAGACTGACCGGTTATTTTTGAAAGTTTTAAAGCATCTTCACAAAAAGGGTCACAACCTGTCTCAACAGGTTTAAAGTATCCAGCTTTTATTCCTAAATTTAATAAACTTTTTATAATTAAGGTGGAAATATATGTTTTTCCAACCCCTGTGTCTGTTCCTGTTATAAACAGAACATTTTTCATAAGTTTTCTATATCTTTTAAAGCTTCAACGTTTTTAAGGTCAAAAGTCCTATCTATTCTTTTTATTAAACCTGTTAATACTTTTTTAGGACCAATTTCGTATATAGTATCCACACCTTCGTTTTTTAAAAACTCCACACTTTGAACCCATCTTACAGGAGAGAAGAAATGCTCTCTTAGCTCAGCTTTAATCTCATCTGCGTACTTTAATGGACGTGCAGTTATATTAGATATAACAGGTACTTTAGGATTTTTTATAGGTATTTCATTTAAGTATTTTTCAAATTCTTTGGCTTTTTCTTTTAGTAGAGAGGAATGTGCTGGAACTGAAACAGCAAGTTTCACAACCTTTTTGGCACCTTTTTCTTTAAGTATCTCCATGGCTTTTTCTACTGCTTCAGTTTCTCCAGAAATAACAGTTTGTTCGTAAGAATTGTAATTTGCTATTTCCACAACACCGTTTATCTGCTTTAGTACTTTTTCAATTTCCTCAGCAGGAAGACCAATAACTGCTGCCATTGAGCCTTTTCCTTCAGGAACTGCTTCCTGCATCAATTTCCCTCTGACGTGAGTAATCCAGACACCATCAACAGGGTCTATACTTTCTACGGCTGTTAGAGCAGAAAATTCTCCAAGGGAATGACCTGCTGTGTAATCTGGAAGTATTTCAGGTTTTAATTTCCTTAAAACATAAAACAAACTGTAAGATGTAAGAACAAGGGCAGGTTGAGTGTACTGTGTAAGATTTATTTTTTCTTCGTCATTAAAAATAATACTGGTCAGGTCAAAGCCAAGTTTTTCATTTACTTTATGGTGTAATTCCTGAATTTCTGGAAAATTTTCGTATATATCTTTTCCCATGCCAATAGTTTGGGAACCCTGTCCAGGAAAAACAAAAGCCACTTTACCCATTCACATCTCCTTATTTATTTTTTAGTGGAACAAGTGTAAATATCATGTTTCTTCCTTCTTTTTTTGGTTGTTTTTCAACTTTTCCAACTTCCTGAACATCTTCTATTATTCTTTTGGCCAGTTGCTCTCCAATCTCTGGATGGACGTTTTCTCTTCCTCTAAACATTATTATTACTTTAACTTTATCTCCGTCTTCTAAAAACTCTCTTATATGTTTGACTTTTGTTTCATAATCGTGTTTTTCAATTTTCAGACCAAACTTCATCTCTTTTACATTTTGCATATGAGCTCTTTGCTTTTTCTTGGCTTCTTTTTCTTTCTTTTTCTGCTGGAACTTGTACTTTCCATAATCCATTATTTTACATACAGGTGGTTTTGCATTTGGTGATATTTCTACTAAATCTAAATCTTTTTCCTCTGCAATTTTGAGTGCTTCTTCAATAGGCACAATACCTAAATTTTGTCCGTTTTCATCGATTAGTCTGCACTCTTTTACCCTAATCTGATGATTAATTCTTAACTCTTGAATGGCTATTTTACCTCCAACTTTATTTTTTGATTATCGTCTATAATAGTATGTTTTTTATACTTTTCATTTTCATGAGTAAAGTCATCTCTAAAATGAACTCCTCTACTTTCCTTTCTATTCAAAGCGCTTTCAATTACAAGCTTTGATAGATGAAGTAAATCTTTAAGATAAGATGCTCCTTTTTTATCTTCTATTTGTTGAATAAGGTTATCTATTTCTTTTTTAGCAGTTTCCAATTTTTCCTTATTTCTAACCAATCCTGCATAATTCCACATAACTTCTTTGAGTTTATATATCAAATTCTGTTTTTCTGTTTTTTTAATTTCTTTTTTTCCTCTTCCTTTATTTTCAACATTTATTGGCCTTATATCATTATACATATTATATAAGAATACAGAATAACCTGTCTTGGCTCCAAAAGTTATACACTCAAGTAGTGAGTTACTTGCAAGCCGATTTGCTCCATGAACACCTGTACATGATGCTTCTCCAACTGCAAATATTCCTTCTACATTTGTTTTACCTGAAGGATCTGCCATTATACCTCCTATGCTGAAGTGGGCTGCTGGACTTACAGGGATTTTATTTAAGCTGTTTAATAGATTGTAGTTTTTTAAAAGTCTGTATACTGTTGGAAATCTTTCTTGTATGTTTATCCCTTTTTCTATTAAAGGTTTTAGGTTTAAAAATACTTTATTCCCTTCCTGTTCTTTTTGGAAAATAGCTCGGGCCACTTCATCTCTTGGTTTCAACTCATCAACAAATCTATCACCAGTTTCATCTACAAGTAAAGCCCCTTCTCCTCTTATTGCTTCTGTTATTAGATATGCTGGAGTACCAGGTAAATTTAAGGCTGTTGGGTGAAACTGCATAAATTCTAAATCCATTAATTTACATCCTGCTCTATGTGCTTTTAAAATTACATCTCCACCTATATTGTAAGCTGACGTGTTTCTTTTATATAAAGCACTATATCCACCTGAAGCTATTACCAAGGATTTTGCATATATTACCTTTTTCTCTTTCTTATTACTTACTATTACCCCAAAAAATCTGTTATCTTGTGTTAATATTTCTTCCAGATAATAACCAGTTTCAATAAGTTCATTTTTTAGTTTTGAATATAAAAATTTTCCAATAGCTCTTCCGGTTTTGTCTTTTACATGTAAAACTCTTTTTCTTGAATGTGCTGCTTCTTTGGTTAGTTTTATTTTTCCCTTTTCGTCTTTATCAAATTCAAGCCCTTCATTTATTAAATCTACTATTCTTTCCAATCCTTCTTCTACAAGAACTTCTACATTTTTTTCTATACAAAGGCCTTTTCCTGCTTTTATAGTATCTTGGAAGTGAAGGTCTGTTGAGTCTTCTTTATCAACGGCAGCTGCAACACCTCCCTGAGCCAAAAATGAATTTGATATATCTGGTTTATCTTTAGCTAAAATCAGGAAATTAACCCCTAATTTTTTTAGCTTTAAAGCTGTTGAAAGTGCTGCCACACCAGCACCTATTATAATTGTATCGATATACTCTGTTTTCAGGTTTTTAGTGTTGAATTCAGTGAAGTATCTATCCATTTACTACTTTAGGAAACCTGACATCTTGTATTATTTTTATAATCATCTTGTTTAATTTATCAGGATTATGTCTTGCATAACTACCTTCGTCTAACAGGTTTGCTGAGTAAACTTTTATACCCATTCTGGATATGTTTCCAGCATCCACAACAACAGGTTCTGCATGTTCTTTTAAATATCTTTTTAATACCTCATCTGGTGGTAGCTGAGTGTTAACGACGGCAATATCTATAAAATGTTTTCCAACTACTTCTTCTATAGCTTTTATATGGTCAGAAGCAGAATATCCATCGGTTTCTCCATATTGTGTCATAACGTTTGATATATATATTTTTACAGCTTTAGATTTAACTATTGCATCTGCAATATCTTTCACAAGTAGGTTTGGAATTACACTTGTGTATAGACTTCCAGGACCTAAAGTTATTATGTCGGCATTTAAGATTTTCTCTATAGCCTCTTTTGGCGCTTCAACATCTGAAGGTTCCAGCCATATCTTTTCTATTTTAGCTATTAATTTTTTCCCGTACTCTGTAATCTGTGTCTCTCCTCTTATTATCTTACCATCACTGAATTTTGCAACTAAGTCAACACTTTTTTCAGTAGAAGGAATTATTTTCCCTTTTATTTTAAGAATGTCTGACGTTGTCTCTACAGCTTCTAAAAAATTACCTGTTATTTTTGTTAAAACAGTTAAAAATAGATTACCAAAACTATGACCTTTTAATCCTTTTCCTTCTTCAAATCTATATTGAAAAATTTTTGTCAAAATATCTTCATCCTCTGCAAGGGCGACAATACAGTTTCTTATATCTCCAGGGGCAGGAATTCCCATTTCTTCTCTCAGTCTACCGGAGCTTCCTCCATTATCTGCAACTGTGACTATAGCTGATAAATCTTTTATATACTCAGGAACTAACTTTTTTAAACCTTTTAATAAACTTGAAAGTCCTGTTCCTCCACCAATTGAGACTACATTCATATTATATTCCTCTGTACTTTAAAAATTTGAGAATTTTTTCTTTATTTATTTCGGTTAAAATGCCTTTTTCTGTAATTATTGCAGTTATGTTTTCAGCAGGAGTTATATCAAAACTGTAATTAAGAGCTTTAGAACCTTCTGGTGCTATTTTACAGGTTCCACAATTTTTAACTTCTTCTTCACTTCTTTGTTCTATTATGATATCTTCTCCTTTTTCTGTTTTAAGGTCAAAAGTTGTTGTAGGAGCAGCTACGTAAAAGGGTATGTTATGCTGTTTTGCTAAAACAGATAATGTATATGTTCCTATTTTATTGGCAACATCACCACTGGCTGTTATTCTATCTGCTCCGACTATAACTGCATCTATTAAACCTTTAGACATCAAGAAACCTGCACTTGAATCAGTTATTATGTAATGGGGTATTCCTTCCTGTAAAAGTTCCCATGCTGTAAGTCTGGAACCTTGTAGGTATGGTCTTGTTTCATCTACATAAACAGTTATATCTTTTCCATCTTCATAAGCACTTCTTATTACTCCTAAGGCAGTTCCCCAGCCTGATGTTGCCAATGCTCCTGTATTACAGTGGGTTAGTATATTTGCTTTTTTTCCGATTAATACCTGTCCGTAGCCACCGATAGATTTATTTGCGTGATAATCTTCCATATCTATTTTATGTGCTTCTTTGAAAAGCAGTTTTATAAGTTCATCTGGGCTTTTTGTGGTTTTCCATTTTTCAAACTTTTTCCACATTCTATCCAGAGCCCAGAAAAGATTTACAGCTGTCGGACGGGTGTTTTTTAAAGTTTCATATATATGCTGTGCATATTCAAGAGGCTGTTTATTGTCTATAAGACCTTTTATACCTATGGCAAATCCATAGGCTCCAACTATACCAATTAAAGGAGCACCCCGAATAATCATATTTTTAATTGCCTGTGCTACTTCTTCATAGGTAGACAGTTCTTCCCAGATTTCTTCATGTGGTAGTTTTAGCTGGTTTAACACGTAAAGCTTATAATCTTTTATCTGAATTGGTCTTATATCTTTTAGTTTTCTTGTCAAAAGTTCTCCCTGAATTTATAATAAGCTTGTGTGAATAATTTTAAGATAAAACTATACAATAGACAACAGCTTCTTTACTCTTTCTTCTATCTGGTCTCTTATGTTTCGAAATGTCTGTATATCTCCTTTTTTTGCAGGGTCAGGCAGTCCCCAGTGGATAGTATTTGCATTTGGAACCACAGGACAGTTTTCAGCAGCATCTCCGCAAAGAGTTATAAGATAGTCAAGTTCATTTAAAGGTATATCTTTTAAAGACTTTGATTTGTTTTTAGATATGTCAATTCCTTTTTCTTTCATAACCTCAATAGAAAGTGGATGAACGTATCCAGCTGGATTTGAACCTGCAGAGTAAACTTGTACGTCCTTACCAAATTTTTCTGCATAATATTTACCAAATCCTTCAGCCATCTGACTTCTGGCTGAGTTTCCAGTACATATAAACCCTATTTTGATACTCATTTTACAGCTCTTTTTTAGACCTTTCCATTGCCTTTTTAATTTCTTCCTCAGTTAAATCTCCTTTTATCTCTATTGCGACTTTTCCACTTTCTACTTTAAAATCCATAAAGGTAACCTTTTGCTTTATTTCTTCACTCATGCAATCACACTTTCCAGTCTGGCAGTTTTCTACTATTTCTTTTACTTTTTCAGCCTCTACAGAACTATCTTTCACTTCTATAACAACTCCATTCTCGGTTTTTCGAACTTGGCTGACGTCTTTTATTGTTCTTTTTTTCATTTTTTCTCCATAAATAAAAAATTTTTTATATAAAAATTATAACATATATTTTAAACTGAATTATTCAGTGTCACATAAAACAGGAGCAGGTTTTCCGTATGAATTTAGATTTTTAATAAAGTTAATATTTGACTTTAGAATTTCATTTTCCTTATTTAAAAAGTAGAAAATCCATTTTTTCTTTTTTTTTGTCTTTACAAGACCAGCATCCCGGAGGACTCTTAAGTGAAAAGATAGATTTGGTTGAGAAATTTTAAGTATTGGAAGTAGCTGACAAACACATAACTCGCCATGGTCGTACAGGAGCTTTAATATTCTAAGTCTTATTTCATCTGCTAATGCCTGATAAACCTGTTTTAAATCCATCTCATCCATCATTTATACCTTCTTAAAAGTTCTTCTTGAATATCTTCTATTTTTACACCGGCATCTACCAGTGCTACGAGAAGATGAAAAATTAAATCTGAAGTCTCGTATACAATTTCATTTTTGTCTTTGTTTTTCAGTGCTATTACTGTTTCTACTGCTTCTTCTCCAACTTTTTGAATAATTTTATCAGAGCCCTTTTTAAATAAGGAACTCACATAAGAATTTTCTGGTAGTTCCTCCTTTCTCTGTTTTATTTTTTCATAAAGAGAGTGAAAAATCTCAAAGGCAGGAGGTTTGGTGTTTTCTTCCAATTTTATATCTCTATAAAAACAGCTTTCATTTCCAGTGTGGCAGGCAACTCCGTAGTCTTTCACGAGATAAATAATACTGTCTTCATCACAATCTACCTTAATATCTACCACCCTTTGTTTATTACCAGATGTTTCTCCTTTAACCCACAGACTGTTCCTTGACCGTGAAAAATAGGTAGCATAACCAGTTTCTAAAGTTTTCTCTATTGCTTCTTTATTTGCGTATGCTTGCATCAAAACTTTTCCTGTATAGTAGCTTTGGGTTATAACAGGAATTAAACCTTTTTCATCGAATTTCAATTTATCCAAATTTATATTCAAATTTGTAGACCTCATCTTAATTTTTGAAAACTATTTTATCTTACTTTTTAGATTGTTTAAAATGTTTAATGCCTGTAGCGGGGTTAGGTTTGCTATGTCTATTTCCTTTAATTCATTTATTATCTCTTCATAATATTTTTCTTTTTCTTTCTTCTCAGTTAATGTTTGTATCTGCTTTAAAAGCGGTAAATTTTCCATTTCTCTTTCTTTTTTGTAATCTTTTAGAGGCTGTTTGAATGTGTTGTTTGTATAGATGTTGATTTTATCATGTAGATCATGATTTGCTTCAAACTTTTCCAGTATCTCATAGGCTCTCTGGATAATTTCTTCTTTTATTCCTGCAAGTTTTGCAACATGTATACCGTATGATTTATTTGTAAATCCTTCCAGCACCTTATAAGTAAATTTTATATTCTGACCATCCTCTTCAATGTGCATATGAAAATTTTTTACATTTGGAATCTCCTCTTCCAGTTGAGTAAGTTCGTGATAGTGGGTTGCAAAAAGGGTTTTTGCCTTAACCTTGGTTGAAAGATGTTCTGAAATTGCCCATGCTAAAGATAAGCCATCATATGTACTTGTTCCTCTACCTACCTCGTCAAGTACTATAAAGCTTTTTTCAGTCGCGTTGTTGATAATATTTGCCATTTCGAGCATCTCCACCATAAAAGTTGATAATCCTTTAGCCAATGCATCTGCAGAACCTATTCTTGTAAACACAGCGTCAAACACAGGTATTTTTGCATTCTGTGCTGGGATAAATGAACCTATCTGTGAAAGAACGATAAGTATAGCAGATTGTCTGATAAACGTACTTTTTCCAGCCATATTAGGACCTGTTATTATATGAAACGAGCTTTTATTATCCATAAATAAACTATTCGGAACAAAATCTGGGTTATAGTGAGCTATTACAGGGTGTACCCCTTCTTCAATTAGTAGGGTTTCTCCTTCTGAAATCTTGGGTTTTATCCAGCCTTTTTCGACAGCAATTTGAGCTAAACTTGCTATAGCGTCTATTTCACCAATTGTTTGTGCAGTTTTGGCTATCTCTTCAGCCAGAAAAGAAACTTCTTCTCTTATTTTCATAAATATTTCGTATTCTAATGCCTTTATTTTTTCGTCAGCTGATAGTATTTTCTCTTCAAAAGCTTGAAGTTCATCTGTAGTAAATCTTTCTGCGTTTGATAATGTTTGTCTTCTTTTATAGTGGGGAGGCACAAATTTTAAGTTTGGTTTTGTTATCTCTATGTAATAACCCATAACTTTGTTAAAACCAACTTTAAGACTGGATATACCTGTTTTTTTTCTTTCTCTTTCTTGAAACTCTTTTATCCACTGGTTTCCTTTCTCTTTTAGTTCTTTTAATTCATCTAAATAAGGGTCGACGCCCTTTTTTATAAGTCCGCCTTCTTTTAGATGTAGAGGAGGGTTGTCTTCCAAATACCTGTCCAACTTATCAACAAGATACTCAAACTCTCCTATTTGATTAAATAGACTTTTCAAATAATCAGATTTTATTTTACTTTTTATCTGTTTAAGCCTTTGTGCCTTTTTTAAAGACTCTCTTAAAGAAACCATATCTCTTGGATTAAGGGTATTGGAAGATATTTTAGAGACAAGTCTTTCTATATCAAAAATATCATTTAATATTGACCTTATTTCTTCTCTCAATGAGCTATCTGTTAACTCTTCAACAGCAGTTTGTCGTTTTTTTATTTCTTGTAAAGATTTTAAAGGGTGGAGTAAAAAATATCTCAGTTTTCTTCGCCCCATTCCTGTCAGTGTTCTGTTTATAACACTAAATAGTGATACGTTTCCATCGTTTGAATGAACAAGTTCTAAATGTTTCTGGGCAGAGTAATCAAGTCTCATATATATGTCTTCTCTATATGGTTTTGGTTTTTTTATGAAAGGTAAAAATCCTTTTTGAGTAGATTTTGCATATCTAAATACAGCAGAAACAGGTTTTAAAGCAATTTCTTCATTTTCTCCAAATCCAAAGGAGTAAAAATTATGAACATTAAAATGGGAATACAGCTGTGTCTCAGAGTTATCGAAAAATTCATCAGGAACCTGTGAGAAAAAAATATTTCTAAAATGCTCTTTTATTTCATCTATGTTAAATTCTGGTCTAATGAGTATTTCTTTTGGTTGAAATTTACTGATAAAAGACAGAAGCTCATCTTTATCCAGCACACCACCTATGAAATCCCCTGTAGATAAATCTAAATAACTTACCGCGTATTTATTCCTTACTTTGTCTATAGCCATTAACGCAGATTTGAGTTTTTCGTTTTCAAAAAAAGTTCCGGGAGTTATTACTCGAATAACATCTCTTTTAACTATTCCTTTAGCTTGAGATGCATCTTCAAGTTGTTCACATATTGCCACCTTGTAACCTTTGGAAACAAGCCGTGTTATATAACCATCTGCAGAATGGTAAGGAATACCACACATTGGTATATATTTATTTTTACCTACTTTCTTTTTTGTAAGAGCAATATTTAACTCTTTAGCACCTATATGGGCATCTTCATAAAAAAGTTCATAGAAATCACCTAATCTAAAAAGAAGAAGCTCTTCAGGATACTTAGCTTTTATCTTGTTATACTGGGAAATCATAGGTGTTTCTTTCTGGGACATTTAATTCTCCTAAAAATAAATTTCTTAAAAAGTATTAAAATATTATGCAATTGACATTAATTATGCAATAAATGGAGTTTATATATGGTTGTTATTTTTGATGTTGATGGTGTTTTAATAGATGTTTCTAAATCTTATCACTACTCTATTAAGGACACAGTAGAGCACTTTACAGGAAAAAAGGCAGATTTAAAGGAACTTCTGGATATTAAATTTAGCTTTAATATTAATAATGACTGGGATGCATCTATTGCTGGCATACTATACATTTCTTCTGGTCTTGTATTAGAGGATTTCAAAGATGAATTCAGGCATTTTTCTTCCTCGCTGGAAGAGTTTTATAAATTTGCTACTATTTATGGAATAAAGCTTCCAAGTTATGAAGAACTTATAGAGTTCTTTGAGGAAAGATATAAAATACACAGAGAAAAAGAATATCTTTTATTTCCCAAAGAAGTTCTTCAACAGGTAAAGGAAAAAGCTGATTATACAGGTGTTATCACAGGAAGACCACGTGCAGACTTAGATTACTCGTTTAAAAAATTTAATCTGTATCCATTCTTCGATAAGATTATAACAGAGGACGATATCCCGCAAGTAAATCTAAGGAAACCTTCTTCCTATCCATTAAAATTATTCTTTGAAAGTGTAGAGTATAAACCGCCAGTTCTGTATATAGGAGATACGCTGGCAGACAAGTTGATGGTAGAAAATTTTAATAAAGAGCAGAATAAAAATATTCATTTTATATTGAACCAGACTAATCATAATAAAAACATAAACTCATATCTCAAGATAAAAAAACCTGAAGAAATTCTGAAAATTATGGAGGAATTAAAATGATAATAGCAATAGATGGTCCTGCTGGTGCAGGAAAAAGTACAGTAGCTAAAATGATTGCCGAGAAACTTGGATGCACGTATATAGATACTGGAGCCATGTATAGAGCAGTTGCTTTAAAACTTTTAAAAATCGGTGGAAAATTCACAGAAGAAGATATAAAGAAAATACTTGAAAACACAGATATAAAGTTAAAAGGACAAAAAGTCTTTTTAGATGGAGTGGATGTAAGTGATGAAATAAGAAACGAACAGGTTGCAAAAATCGCCTCAACAGTTGCCAGACTTCCCTACGTTAGAAAAAAATTAGTTCAAATGCAAAGAAAAATAGCCGAAGGAGAAGAATGTGTTGTGATGGAAGGAAGAGACATAGGAACAGTAGTTTTTCCAAACGCTAACGTAAAAATATTTTTAACTGCAACACCTGAAGAAAGAGCTAAGAGAAGATATGAAGAGCTAAAGTCTAAAGGTTTTAACATACCATATGAACACCTACTTGAAAAAATTAAAGAAAGAGATAAACAGGATATGGAAAGAGAAATAGCACCTTTAAAACCAACTAAAGAACATGTAATAATAGATACAACAGGTAAATCCATACACGAAGTTGTCGATAATATTATTAATATAGTAAATAAGAAAAAAGGAGTGTAGAAATTGAAGCCTAAAATTACGCCGCGAGATGTAGAAAGAGAAATACCAGACAATGAATTTTTAGTTTCCAAAACTGACCCAAAAGGCATCATAAAGTATGCGAATACAGCATTTATAAAAGTTTCAGGATACACAGAAGAAGAACTTATTGGAAAACCCCACAATATAGTAAGACATCCTGACATGCCACGGGCAGTTTTCAAGCTCTTATGGGATACAATCCAAAAAGGAGAAGAGTTCTGGGGTTATGTAAAAAATCTGGCAAAAGATGGTTCCTATTACTGGGTTTTTGCCCATGTTACTCCATCTTATGATGTTACAGGAGTAAATATAATAGGTTATCACTCTGATAGGAGAAAGCCTGATAAAGAAAAAGTAAAAAGAATTGAGGAGATATATAAAAAAATGTTAGAAGCTGAAAAAACAGGTGGCATTGAAGCTGGACTTAAAGTACTTCAGTCTATACTTGAGAAGGAGGGTAAAGACTATGCTGAATTTATCTTCACTTTCTAAAATACAGTATGCAAATATTGCATCTATAATAATATTCACAATAACCCTTGGTATTGAAATATACAAGTACGGCTTTGACTGGATTAGGATTTTAAATATTCTTAACTTTGTACTGGCATGGATAATATTTATAAATGTTCAAAATCTAAAAAAACTCATAAAAAGAATATCTCATATACTGCGT
>CAZEYS010000036.1:0-1593 GCA_964516095.1 uncultured Aquificales bacterium | reverse complement strand
CCATTAAAAGCAATGGAAGAAAATCATAAGTTTGTAGAAAGAATTAAAGTAAACAATGAACTTTCACGGCTCGGTGGAGGTATAATAAAAGGTCTTCAAATAATAAAGTCAGACCTTGAAAAGATAGAAGAAAAAGCAAAAACAATAAAAGACGCAGGAAAAGACACTGTTGAAGTTTCAGACAAAAGTATCCATGAGCTTGAAAACATAATCCAGAACTTAGACAGATTGATAAATCTAATTAAAGAATCAAATAAAGTAATACAAAATTTATTTGAGAAAACAGAAAGTATTGGAAAAATAGTTAACCTTATAAAAGAAATTGCCGGACAGACAAACCTCCTTGCATTAAATGCAGCAATAGAAGCAGCAAGAGCTGGAGAATACGGAAAAGGATTTGCTGTTGTTGCAGATGAAGTAAGAAACCTTGCTGAAAGAACTGCAAAAGCAACAGAAGAAGTAAACAAAGCAATTTCAGAACTTATAGAAAGCTCTCATGAAACGTATAAAAGCTCTCAACAGATGACTGAAATTGCTCAAGACTCAAGTGAAAGTATTTATAAATTCAAAGATATAATAATGCAGATAAACAAAGACTCAATACGAACCCTTGCATACTCTAATATTATTAACGATACTGTATTCCTTGTTATTCAAAAGCTAAATCATATTATGTTCAAAAATAAAGCTTATAGTGCTATTTTCCATGGAAAACTTACAGAAGAACTCCCAGATTATAAATCTTGTGACTTTGGAAAATGGTACTACTCTAAAGGTATTAATGTATGTGGCAATATTCCAACATTTAAAGAAATTGAAAAACCACATAAAGATATACACCAGTATGTACTTGATGCAATTCAGTTCGTAAGAGATGGAGATAGAGTATATCAACACAAAGATAGAATAATTGAAGATTTCAAACAGGCAGAAAGTGCCTCAGAACTACTATTTAAGCTCTTGAATATTCTTGCTGAGGAACTTGAAAAAAGAGAGTTAGAAAAGGTTGAACATAAAGAGTATGAGAATTTATGTATACATTAGATATTAAAATATAAAGGACACTTCAGAAACATAATAAAATAACAAATTAATAAAATGTTCCTGAAGGCGTCCTTCACCTATAGTTTGACAGGGAGATACTATCGGCTATGTCCTTTAAGACACTCCACGAAAACCTGTTAAATAAATTAAATCTCATCGGTCTTGATAATTCTTTAAACCTTTTGATATTACTATTGTTCCTATGTTTTCTTTTAACGATAACAAAACAAATCATATTTGGAAAAGTTAACTGATAGATTTGGATGGTGAAGGTTAATGTTATTCTATCCACTCTCTAATCTTTTTTTCTATGTCTGATTTTTTATATCTTCTTTTACCATAGATTTTGCTTGTTATGTAATATATAAAAGATACTAATTCTTCTGTTAAATCTTCTATTTCTTCTTTACTGTGTGCTTTTTCGGTTTTATCTAACACAACTATATTGCAGTCATGATATGAAAATATCTTTTCTATTAAGTCAAATGCTATTCTTGATAGTCTGTCTTTTGAGTAAATAATTACATTACTAACTTCTTCTTTTACAAC
>CAZEYS010000035.1:0-15031 GCA_964516095.1 uncultured Aquificales bacterium | reverse complement strand
GCCAGCTTATATCTCTTTTAGAAAAACCAAATCCTTTACAAACTATGCAGTGTCCACAGTGTCCAGTTTTTCCCTCTTTGTTTGTAACATAAGGGGAATTTGCAAGCTCTTCTTGTGGAACATTATCCTGTCCAGCGCAAGTTATTTGAAGAAAACGATTACCTTCAAATAATTTCCAGCTGCTATTATCCAAATTAAAAATATTTTCCTTAAAAAAATTTTTTAAACTTTCATATATTTTTTCTTTTATTTTTTTATCTTCATCAGAATTACTTAAATTTAGCACTTCATATATGCTCTCCCTTAAAGAATTGAAATTTGAAGTATTTAGGTTATTTTTCTTACCTCTTAAAATATTTTTCTTTTCATCTTCTATATTTAAACTTTCAATAATTTCATCTAATTTTTGTTTTATCCTTTCTTTTATTTCAGGAATACTTTCCAAAACCACATAATATCTCCAGGTTCCAGCTAAACTGCTACCAGGAATTTTAGGAATATTAGTTATAGGGTCTCTAACTATAGTATTATCAACTCGTCCTATGTTATATCCACCTGTTCCTATGTATATTGGGTCTGTTGCTAATGCATAAACTTTTAACTTTTTATATATTTCATTATCCATCTTAAACCTCCTTCCTATATACTTTTATTTGCCAGTTCATTTAAATGATTCACTATTGCTTCCATATCCCTTACTATATTCAGTATCATATTGGCAGCTTCTTTTGATTGTGATGTGTTTGTATAAGATAATTCTGCAGCTTCTTTAATCTGTTCAACTGCTATTTTAGACTGCTCTAATGCTGTTTTCATCTCATTTGTAGATGTTTTAAATTTCTCAATTTTTTCTTTTAGCTTCTCTAATACTTCTTTATTTTTTATAAACTCCTGCTCTATTCGGTAGAGTTTTTCGTTTTCTCTATCAGAAGTTAAAACAATATTGTTTATTTCTGTCAGGATAATATCATTTTCTCCTTGAACTTCGTCTATTATATCTATAACTTTATCAAGATTTTCTTCTGAAGTTGTAGCAAGCTCTCTTATATCGTTAGATACTTCACTAAATCCTTCTCCTAATTCTCCAACTCTTATTGCTTCAACAGCTCCATTTATAGATAAAGCTGCTGTTTGGACTATTGCAAGTTCTATTTTTCTTATTGTGTTATTTAAAGATGTTATTTTGGCTTTTACAAAGTTTAAGTCTTTTATTTTGTCTTCCGCAAGCTGGGAGCTTTTTTTGGCCTGTTCTTTTATCTCTTTTATTTTTGTAAACATATTTTCAAAAGTACTTTCTATTTTTAGAATGTCACTTTCTAAACTTTTTACAAGCTCATCAGCCTGAATTATGTAATCTACACATTTTTCTGCTATTGAAGCTCCTTTTTCTGCATCTGATTTTGATATATCAGCTGCCTGTTCTATTTGCTCGAGAGCCTCAACTATCTGTTCTAAAGAGTTTGACAGCTGTTCTATAGAGCTTGCCAGTTGCTGAGATGCTGTGGCTATTTCATTAAGTAGTGAAACCCTATTTTGACTTTTTTCTACATCTTTAGATAAATCTTTTAGCATTTTTCCTGCTTCTTCTATCTGAGAAAACGCTTGAAGTTGCATGGATATGGTATTTGTTATTTCATTAACCGCATTTGCAGATTCTTCAGCGGCAGCTGCTATCGTTTCAGCATTTTGATGAAATAGTTCTATCTCATTTACAAGTCTATCAATTAAATTTAATGTATCGTTCATTTTTTTTACGAACTCATCAAAGAATAAAACTAAATTTCTCATTTCCTGACTTATATTACTACTTTCCTGTGATGATTTATTCATCTCGTTTTTTATGATAATAATTCCATCTCTTATAACAGAAATTCTATCCTGAATTTGCTTAACTATCTCTTTTATTTTCTGGGCATATATGTCTGACTTTGTTGCCATTGCTCTTATTTCAGAGGCCATTACTGTAAAGCTTTTCCCTTTTTCTTTTGCTCTTGCAGCTTCTATTGCTGCGTTCAGGGCAAGTAAGGAAGTTTTTTTAGACAGTTTTGTTATCAAATTTACTGCATCTGTAATTTTTTTTGAATTTTCATACAGGTTTTCGCTTTTTTCATATATATTTGATGCTGAAATGGCAGTTTTTTCCATTCCATAACTGGATTCTTCAATATTTTCAGATGCTATAATCAAAAGTTCTTGAAACTTTGAAACAGCCATTAAAACTTCTTGGGCTTCTTTTTGTAAAAAGGTTGAGTTTTGTTTTATCTGGGTTATAGCACTTAAACTTTCCTCGGTTGCCCCGGCCGTTTCTTCAGCAGCAGCTGCTATCTGTTCCATAGTTCCTTTTAGTTCTTCTATGGCTGCAAACCCTTCTTGTATTCTTGATAATAATGTATCTGCCACTTTATTTAAACTGGAAAATGCCTTTATGTCTATTTTTTCAGCAATTGGGTTTTGTGTGTTTTGATTGTTTTCATTGGAGTTCTCCTCATTGTTGGCAAATGGTATGAAACCCATTTTAGAGCACCTCCCTTTCTATTTAGTTAAAATTCTAACGAAGTTTTAATTTAAACTTCAATTTATTTTTACATCAATCTTTCGTGTGTCTGTCTCTAAATATCAGTTTCATAGGTGATTTTTCAAAACCTAAAAGTTTTCTAAGGCCATTTTCTAAATATTTTACATAGTTTTCTTTAAATCCTTCAGGATAGTTAACAAATAGTAAAAATGCAGGTGGTTTTCCTTCAAGCTGTGTTCCATAGTATATTTTTAAAGGTTTCCCTCTATACGATGGAGGTGCCTGTAAAGACTGAAGCTGTTTTAAGGCTCTATTTAATTGGCCTGTACTTACTCTTTTCCATACATTATCATAAACCTCATCTATCTCTTTCAACAGTTCTTTTATTCCCAGTTTTTTCTTGGCAGATGTTAAAACAACCGGTGCGTATGGTAAAAAGTAAAGTTTTTCTCTTACTTTTTTCTTTAAGGCGTTTATAACTTCTTTTCTATTTGGAAGTCTGTCTATCTTATTTAGCACTATCACAACAGGCTTATAGTATTTTTGTGCCAGATGTGCAATTTTTTGGTCTTGTTCAGTTGGGCCTTCCTCTGCGTCTATTACATGCACAACTACATCAGCTTTTTTTATAGCATCTAATGTCCTTCCTACACTAAAAAACTCAACTCCATAGTCTACTTTTGACTTTTTCCTTAATCCTGCAGTGTCCAAGAACCTATAAGTTTTATCTCCTATTTTAATAACTGTGTCTACAACATCCCTTGTTGTGCCGGGTATATTGGATACTAAAGCTCTTTCTTCTCCTGCTATTGCATTTAAAAGAGAGGATTTTCCTGCATTTGGTTTTCCTACAAGTGCAACTTTTATTTCATCTTTCCTTTCTTTTTCTTGTTCTTTGACTTCCTTCTTGGCAGCTTCTATCTCATAATCTGGAATGTCTTCGACTACAGCATCTAAAAGGTCGGCAACTCCATGCTTTTGGATTGTTGATATTGGAAATACTTTGTCAAATCCCAGTTCGTAAAATTCGTATACGGCGTCCTCTTGATTAGGATTATCTACTTTGTTTACAGCTACGTAAACCGGTTTTTCTGTTTTGTGTAATAATCTTGCAATATCTTTATCTGCTTCAGTAAGACCTGTTTTAGAATCCACAACCAGTATAAACGCATCTGCGTCTTCTAATTCTTTTTCTATCTGTTTTCTTATATATGGAGCAAATTTATCATCATCTGTTTCTATATATCCACCTGTGTCTACCAGTTCAAAAGGTATATTTTTCCATTCTGCTGTTTGAATAAGTCTGTCTCTTGTAACTCCAGGAATATCTTCTATTATTGCTTTCTTCTTTCCTACAATTCTATTGAATAAAGAAGATTTTCCAACGTTTGGTCTGCCTACTATTGCAACTCTGTACATCTTTACATCCCCTTAGTTTTTTTATTTTAAGTTTATAAATATATGTTGGAAATCTAAAAAAATCCACTTTAGTGTATAATTTTTTCTATGATTAGACTTTTTATAAAAGAAAACAACCAGATAAGTGTAATAAACCAGATACCTGAGAAGATAGAAAGGGAAAAAATTTTATGGGTAGACCTTTTTTCTCCTACTGAAGAAGAGAAAAACTGGGTAGAATCTTTTTTTAATATTGAAGTTCCTTCAAAACAAGAAATGGAAGAAATTGAAGTTAGTTCAAGGTACTGGGAAGATGAAGAAAACATTAAAGTTAATGCCTTTTTCCTCGTAAAAGATGGGGTTCACTTTCGAAATGAAACTGTATCTTTTATTCTTGCTCTTGATACGCTTATAACCATAAGATATAGAGAGTTGAAGACTTTTTCTGAAACAGCAAAAAGAATTCTTTCTAATCCTAAATACTATGAAAATGGTTATTACGTTTTTATAACGATATTGGAGATAAGAATTGATACAGATGCAGACACGTTGGAATTTATAACACGGGAAATAAACAGACTTGGAAGAATTGTTTTTACAGGAATAGATATTACTCAGGAGCTTTTGGAATTTATATCCTATTACGAAGACTACAATATGACCATTAGAGAAAACCTTACAGATAAGCAAAGACTTGTGTCTTCTCTTTTAAAGAGCTATAAAATTCCACAGGAACTTAGAGAAGAACTGAGAATAATGATAAAAGACATCAACTCTTTAATTGAATATACAAACTTTAATTTTGATAGGCTGGATTACCTTCAGAATACTTTTTTAGGTTTAATTAATATCCAGCAGAACAAGGTTATGAAGATATTTACATTAATGTCGGTTATATTTTTGCCGCCTACTCTTATAGCAGCTATTTACGGTATGAATTTTCAGTATATGCCTGAGTTAAACTGGAAATATGGTTATCCTTTTGCATTGTTTTTAATGTTCTTGTCAGCTATAATTCCACTTTATATATTTAAAAAGAAAGGGTGGTTGTAGATATGGAAGATACCAAAGAGTACATATTAAATCGTCGTGTAACACTCTTTTATGGCATTACCTTTTTATTTGTGTTTTTTGCAGCAGTTGTTTCTGAAATCTTGAGTTTGATTTTTGACGAAGGATTACTTTCTCCTCCTATAGTAGTTTTCCACATATTTGCGTTTATAGGGTATGTAATTACATTACGATACGTAATAAAGAAACAACCTTACATAGAGAAGAAAAATAGGGAAAGAATACTCGATGATATGAAATTAGATAAGTGATTAATAGTTTAAAGACCAATCAAAGTTAAAGTATTCGATATTTATATTTTGATTATGTTTAAGGAATACTTTTTTATCATTATCTTTAATATATTTTTTTATAAAATTTATTTTCTCACTATCATTTTTAAAGTCTGCACTGTACCATTGAAAGAGTTTTGATAGATAAACAGTCTTTCTTTCAGGAATAACTAAAACCTCTGAACCTTGTATGAAAAATTGTGTTTTATTATCAAGCTGACTATCTACGTCTTCTTTACGGTAGTACCATACAACTGGGGAACTTCTTGCTCCTTGAGTAATTGCAAATATTACTCTTTCATCCTTTTGCTGTAAAAAAAACAGAAAATCTTTCTCAAACTGTTTTTTGCCTGTAAAAGGGTTTATACTGTTTTTTCTGAGAATGCCGTGGAGTATATCGTCTAATGATAGTTGTAAACCACCTATGCTGTATTTCAGATTCTCAAAAAATCCGTCCATTTCCATTACAGATTCTTTTATTTTCAGGCTTATAATAAAATCTATCACCATAAAGTTGTATATATTTATCCAAAAAGATTTTTTGGCATTTTCTGTCAAAATCTCATGTAAATTTATGTATTTTAGGTTTTTTACAACTTGCTTTAGTATTTTATACTCTGGAGATATGCGTATCTGGTTGTATTTGACAATTCCCTTTTCTATGTATTTATCTGTTAAAGCTTTATAAAATTTATTAAATCTTTCCAGAATATTAGAAGTCACTGTACTTTTTGGAGTAATGCTATCACTTTCATTTAGGACAACTGGTTTTGAGATAGAGTTTTTAGCTTTATTTTTGTTTTTTCTGTTTTTGTATGTGTAAAGCATGTCTATAAATAAAGATGCTGTCCATGAAAAATCTCTCGTTCCGTATCCAACTCCAGTTTTAGAATCAAAGTACTCATAAAAATCAAATCTTATAGGCAGTTCTATTATGGTTTTTTCTAAATGATAGGCTTTCTCTTCAAAACCGTAATTTTTTAGGCCATGATAAAGTAGATAGTTTATGTTTATCCAAACTGGACCTCGCCAGTAGTTTTTACTACTGAAATCCTTTTTAGTAGTATCGTAATTTGGTACTGCAAAGCAGTTTCCCTGATGGAGCTGACAAAAATTTTTAGAGTTTAGATACTGATATATCAGTTTTGCCTGATATTCAGATGCTATATTACCAAATAAAGGCATAAATCCTGCTGCAGTTTCTACTTTTATAAGTTTGTTTTCTATAAAGTCATATGGGAAAAATATTTTTTTTCTGCTGTCAAACAGGGCATCTCTTACAGCTCTTGATGTTTGCTCACACCACTTTTCAGGTGTTTTGTAGTCTTCTCCAATTATCTGGGCAAGTTCTATCAGGGCCTCATTAGATGCATTTAATATCGAATTAAACAAAACATCTGCCACTAAAAAAGGAGACTCTTTAAATATTTTTTTCTCGTCATAGTTTAGTCTTCTAAAAAGGTCTACTAAGTAGATATATCGTTTGTAATCTATATCTTTAGGTCTCTGGGAAGGGTCTATGATTTTATCGTCTTTTCTTTTAAAGGAAGGTACTTTTACTTTATTAAGGTCTATTCTATCTAAGACAATATCCCACATAGGCGAGTTATCCATCCCGCTTTCCCACGGGTGAATTATGTAAATAAGCCCATTATCATAGGGATTTCTTTCAAGATAAAAAAATCTGTGGAGTTTTATAAGTTTTGGATAAATCCATTTTATGAATTCTTTTACTTTTTCTTTATCTTTTGCATTTTTATATATTTTCAAAATAGCCCAGCTGTGAATTGGTGGTTGAGTTATTCCTGATGTAGGTATATCAGGAGCATTTTTAGATTTATAGGTTTGCCAGAAATCTGGTTCAGGGAAGTACTTTCCTAAATTTTTTTTGTTAAAAACAATGTGTGGAAGCATTCCATTTTTCCATTGGCCTTCGAAAAGGGACTTTATTTCTGTTAATGCTTTATCAAGGTCGTACCTTGAGTACCCAATTGCTATAAAAGCACTGTCCCAGTTCCATTGGTGGGGATAAAGATGAATAGATGGTACTGTATATCTTCCTGTCCAGTTTAACTTTAAAACATCCTTTGCTTTTTGTAAATAATGTTGATACAGCATTTATACTATCTGGACAGATTTTTCACCTTTTTTTAGGTAACCTACAATGTATGCTTTTTCACCGTTTTTCTCAAGTATATCTATAGCTTTGTTTTTGTCTTTTTCATCTATTGCTATAATCATCCCAATTCCCATATTAAATGTTCTATACATTTCTTCTTTTGGGATGTTTCCTTCTTTTTCTATCCATTTGAATATAGGTGGGATTTCCCAGCTTCCTTCTTCTATTACTGCAGTTAAACCGTTGTTTAAAACCCTTATCAGGTTTCCAGGGATACCTCCACCTGTGATATGGGCTATTGCATGAATATCTATATTTTTAGCTAAATTAAGTATGGATTTAACATATATCTTTGTAGGAGTTAAAAGTTCTTCTCCTATAGTTTTACCAAATTCTTCTATAAAGTCAGTGTATTTATAACCTTTTATCTCTATAAGTTTTCTTATCAATGAGTATCCGTTGCTATGAACTCCAGAAGATGCAAGACCTATTAATACATCGTTTTCTTTTGTTTTACTTCCGTCTACCATTTTTTCTTTTTCTACAACTCCAACAGCAAAACCAGCAAGGTCATACTCTCCTTCTCTGTACATTCCTGGCATTTCTGCAGTTTCTCCTCCTATAAGGGCACATTCAGCTTGCTTACAACCTTCAGAAATACCTTTAACAACATCTATTGCAGTTTGGGTTTCTAATTTACCTGTTGCAAAATAGTCTAAAAAGAATAATGGTTTAGATGTTGTTGTCACTAAGTCATTTACACACATGGCAACTAAGTCTATACCTATAGTATCGTGTTTATCTAAGAGCTGTGCTATTTTTAGCTTTGTTCCAACTCCATCTGTAGAAGAGGTAATAACTGGCTGTTTGTAGTTGGCTATTTCCAGTAAATAAGCTCCTGCAAATCCTCCAAGAGGAGTTATCACATTTTTATTGAATGTCTGTTTTACAAGGGGTTTTATACCTTCTACAAATTTATCAGCTTTTTCTATATCAACTCCTGCATCTTTGTATGTCAACATAAGCTTTACTCCTTTTAGATTTTAAAAAAGTGTATTAAGATATGCATAATAATTAAAACATAAATACCTGCAACTATATCATCTGCCATGATGCCAAGTCCTGCTGGCAGTTTTTCAAACCATTTTATAGGAGGCGGTTTAAAAATATCATAAATCCTAAATAAAACAAATGCTATTGCAAGATATACTGGATTTAGAGGCACTCCAAGCATTGCCACCATATATCCGGCTATTTCGTCTATCACAACAAAATCAGGGTCTATTTGTGATTTGTCGTCACTTTCAGCCTTTGAAACGACAACTGTTGAAGCCCATATTCCTATTAAGAATACAGATAAAGTTATTAAAATCTGTACGCCAACCCCTTTTGGCCAGTATATAAACATTATAGGGATTGCAACTAAGGTTCCTATTGTACCTGGAGCAAAAGGTATTTTACCTACATAAAATCCTGATGCTATAAACTCGGCAATTTTAAATTTTAAACTATCCATATATTTCTCCTTAAATTGGATTAAAATAATTTTAGTTAAGAAACTATATTTTAGCATTTAAGGACTGAGATGGATAAATTTATACACTTAGTTAATTATCTTGTGCTTGGAGTTCCTGTTTATAAATGGGCTTTTGCATTACTTGCTTTATTTGTTTTTCTTATATTTAGAAAACTGTTTACTCTTATTGTTATTAAAACAGTAAAAACATTAGTTAAGAATACCCAAACCCAGATAGATGATAAGCTCATAGACGTAATTGAGGCACCTTTAAAGTTTTTATTTATCATAATTGGTTTGTGGTTTTTCTTGGATATTTTAGGGGTAAATGCTGAAATAGTAAATCATATTGTAAGGTCTTTATTTATCTTTGACGTTTTCTGGATAGCTTTTAACGCAGTTAACATTTTTGCAGAAGATGTTTTTAAATTTACACAAAGATTTGGTAAAGACCTTTCAAGGGAAATTGGTAATTTACTCTTAAAATTAACAAAGGCATTTATTATCATACTTGGACTTGTTTCTATTTTACAGGAATGGGGAATAAATGTAACTACATTAATTGCATCTCTTGGTATTGGTGGTCTTGCAGTTGCTCTTGCTGCGAAAGATACACTTGCAAATTTTTTTGGTGGAGTTTCTGTTATAGCAGATAAATCAATGAAGATAGGAGAATGGGTAAAGGTAGGAGATATAGAAGGTATTGTTGAGGATATCGGAATAAGAACTACGAAAATAAGGGCATTTGATAAAGGATTAATAACTGTTCCAAATAGTTATATTGCAAATAATGCTCTTATAAACTTCTCCCGTAGAAATGTTAGAAGAGTTAAGATGAACATTGGAGTGGTATATTCTACATCAAAAGAAAATCTGCAAAAAATAGTTGAAGAGATAAGAAATCTTATAAACAATCATCCAGAAGTTTCTAAAGATAACACTATAGCTGTCTATTTTGATGAATTTGGAGACAGTTCTTTAAACATATTTGTTTATTTTTATACAAATACTGCAGACTGGCTCGAGTGGTTCAGAATAAAAGAAGATATCCAGTATAAAATTATGGATATTGTTGAAAAGAACAACTCTTCATTTGCGTTTCCAAGCAGGTCTATTTATATAGAAGAAATTCCTGAAGAAATAATTAAAGGAGAAAAAGCATGAGGATACATTACTTTCAGCATGTTCCTTATGAACCACCAGCATATATAGAAAAATGGGCTGAAAAGAAAGGTTATTCAATAAAAGGAACCCATTTTTACAAAAACGATTTATTCCCAGATTTCTCTTCCTTTGATTTGCTTGTAGTTATGGGAGGACCAATGGGTGTTTATGATGAAGATAAATATCCATTTTTGAGAAAAGAGAAAGTTTTTATTGAAAATGCCATAAGGCTTAACAAAAAAGTATTAGGAATATGTCTTGGTGCTCAGCTTATAGCTGAAGTTCTTGGGGCAAGAGTTTATAAAAATAAAGAGAAAGAGATTGGATGGTTTCCTACTTATTTAACACCAGAAGGGAAAAAACAAACTTTATTCCAGGACTTTCCTGATGAATTTATGCCTCTTCACTGGCATGGAGATACATTTGAAATTCCATCAGGAGCAGTAAGAACAGCATACAGCGATATTACTCCAAATCAGGCTTTTGTGTACGGCACAAATGTTGTAGCTCTACAGTTTCATCTTGAAGTAACCCCTGAGTCTTTAAAAGGTCTTATAGACAATTCTAAAGATGAATTAGAAGAAAAGGGAAATTATATTCAGTCTCCGCAGCAAATGCTTTCCAAAAATGAATATTTTGTAGTTTCTAACTCTCTTATGGAAAAACTGCTGGAAAATCTCACAAAGAGTGCTTAAAATGGCTTATTTCCCTTTGTTTGTGGATATAAAAAATCGGAATATTTTGGTAGTAGGTGGTGGAAAAGTTGCGCTGAGAAAAATAGAAAAGCTTCTACCATTTAACCCGAAAATAACTGTCATTGCCAAAAAAGTAAAAGAAGACAAGATAAGACAACTGGCTCTAACAGGTAAGATAAACCTCTATGAAAGACAGTTTTCACAGGAAGACCTTGAAAATCAAGATGTTGTTATTGTAGCTGTAGATGATTTAAACCTTCAAAGAGAAATTTATAATCTCTGTATAAAAAGTAATATACCTGTTAATAGCGTTGATAGTATACAGTACTGTAGTTTTATATTCCCGGCTTATGTTAAAAAAGGAGATATAGTTATAGGAATATCTACTTCTGGAAAAGCTCCAGCTTTATCTGCCGCTTTAAAAGATATAATAGAGGATGCTTTACCTGAAAATATAGAGCAGATAAAAGAGGTTTTGGAAGAAATAAGGAAAAAATACCCAAAAGGAAAAGAAAGACAGACATTAATCATGGAAAAATTAAAGGAACTTCTTTAATTTTATTGATTGAAATGGCAAAAATGAAAGATTTTCTGACAACTTTATACGAAATAAGTAAGATAATGGCATCTTCAGAAGATTATAATAAAAATCTACAGAATGTTATAAAAATCCTAAAGACTTTCTTAAATTTTGAAGAAGTTTTTATAAATATTTTAGATCCAGAAACAGAAGAACTTGTATCTTTCAGTAATTATCCTGATAAAACTATAACTTACAAAAAAGGAGAAGGAATTACCGGTAAAGTGTGGAAATTTGGCACTCCTATTGTAGTTCCTGATATATTCCAGGAGGAAAACTTCTTAAATAAATTTAGTATAGACTTAAAAAAATATAAAGGTAAAAAAGTTGCATTTATAGCTGTTCCTATAAAAAGTGGAAACAAAACCATTGGAGTATTAGGAGTAGAAAAAATTCATAATGGAACTCAATCGTTGGACGAGTATACAAATTTTCTCAAAATGGTGGGAAATATCTTAGGACAGAATATAAAACTTATATACAGAATGATAACAGAAAAAAGAAAACTCGAGAAAGAAAAAGAACAGTTAAAAAACAGAATATTTCAGATAACATCTAAAACTGGTGTAGAAGAAATAATTGGTATAAGTAAACCTTTACTTGATATAGTAGAAACTATAAAAAATATCGCTCCAACTCCTGCTACAGTCTTGCTTTTAGGTGAAAGTGGAGTTGGCAAAGAACTTTTTGCAAAAACAATACACAAGTTTTCTGATAGATCAAATAAACCGTTTATAAAAATTAACTGTGCAGCAATACCTGAAGATCTACTTGAAAGTGAGCTTTTTGGATATGAAAAAGGAGCATTTACAGGAGCATATACGACAAAAAAAGGAAAGTTTGAGCTTGCTAATGGTGGAACCATATTTTTAGATGAAATAGGAGATATGCCTATATCTCTACAGGCAAAAATATTGAGGGTTTTACAGGAAAAAGAAGTAGAAAGAATAGGCTCAACAAAACCTATAAAAGTAGATGTAAGGATAATTGCAGCTACCAATAAAGACCTTGAAGATATGGTAAATCAAGGAACATTTAGAGAAGACCTGTATTACAGATTGAATGTAATCCCTATATACATACCACCTCTAAGAGAGAGAAAAGAAGATATCCCTGTTCTTATAAACTATTTTATTAACAAATTTAATAAAGAGTACAGGAAAAATGTTTTTATATCTGATGAGCTTATGCAGTTATTTCTCGACTACAGCTGGCCAGGAAATGTAAGACAGCTACAAAACACAATAGAAAGAATGGTTATTCTGTCTAAAAAAGAGATTTTAACACCTGAAGATTTACCAAAAGATATAAAAATTGTCCCAGGAAAGCATTACCAGGAGAAGAATACACCATTAGCAGTAAAAAATAACTCTTCTAAAATGGAACTGCCCAAAACAGTAGAAGAAATAGAAAGAGAAGCTATAATTAACGCCCTTGAAAAAACTAATTATGTGGTGAAACACGCAGCAAAACTTCTCGGTATGACACCAAGACAGGTAAGATACAGAATGGAAAAATACAACATACCTTTAAAAAAACTAAGAATTTGAAATATTTTTATAAATTTCGAATTTCTCCAGTGCTGCCATTTCGCTTAAGCTGTGTTCGCATAGATTGTAAGCTTCCTTAATATCTGAAACTAAACCATATGTTACTACCAGGATAGCAGAAGTCAATAAAGCCCACTGTTTATAGGGTGAATTTTCGTTTTTCAGTATGGAAAGGCATATTTCTGCGTTCTTCTTAACAGAGTTATCAACACTTTCCAGAGAGATATCTATATCTATTTCTTTAGCTATTATATTGAGACTAAATGCTTTATTTGACTTTATTTGAGTAGGTTTACTTATAAAAGGCTCAATACCTCCTTCCAGTCCATTTATAAGATAAATATCTTTAAATCCCCGATGATAAGAAATCTGTATATACCTTTCTACAAATGCTTTATGGGTATAACCAATTATAACTTTTGTTGATTTAAAAGGGTTTAGAAGTTTTTCAATAGTATTAATATAAGACCTTAAACCAAACTCTTCTCTTTTAGGCAGAAGAGAGTACAGCTTTTTATTCATATACTTTTGATGGTAAAACGCAAAACCTGAAAGTTCTAAGGCTTTTTTTAATTTATTTTTGTCTTCTATATAATTACATCCCATCTCATTTAGCACCTCATGATACGTTATCCCGAATTTAGAAGGCACTTTATCGCTTCCATGACCTACAAGATTAACTCCAACTCCAGATGCTATAAAAATAGAAGCTGGCAGTATATGAATTGTTCTGTTTTTACCATCATAAGGTACAGCAAGGTCAAGCGGATTTAACTCTGTTTCAATAAACTCTGTATATACAGCAGTGCTATCTATAAAACCCTTTAACTCTTCTTCTGTAGCCTGTTTCATTCTCATTGAAGACCAGAATGCACCTGTTTGGATATCTGTTGCTTCTTGCTTTAATATCATAGTATTGGCGTTATAAGCTTCTTCATATGTGAGATTTTTTGCCCTTTCTTTACCTGCACCTACTTTTTTTAAATACTCAATCATTTTATTCCTCAAGATTTAGTTAGCTTTTATAATTTTAATTCAAGAATTATGCCATATTCTCGTTTTAGTTATTCCTCTCCTATTTACTCTCAGATTACAAAAATGTAATTTAATGCTCATATGTTACAAAAATGTAATTTACAAAATTGTAATTTTCAAAATTAAATGCTTTTAAGTTATGCTGTAAAAATATAGATAGAAATGGCATAAATTTTGCATAGTGTCTATACAGAAAAACTAAAAGTTGGAGTTTTAATTGAGAAAAAAAGTATATCTTATAGGTTGTGGAACAGGAGACCCAGAGCTTTTAACCATTAAAGCATATAAAGCAATTAAAAGTTTAGATGTAGCTCTTATAGACCATCTTATTAGCGACGAGATAGTAAAGCTAATACCAGAAAAGACAAAAATAATATACGTTGGAAAACAAAAGGGAAAATTATCAATAAAACAGGAAGACATAAATAAACTAATGCTTGAGTTTGCAGGTAAGGGACTGGTAGTTGGAAGGCTAAAAAGTGGAGACCCTTACATATTTGGAAGAGGAGCAGAGGAAGCATCTTTTCTTATGTCACAAGGTATAGAGGTGGAAGTAATTCCCGGAATTTCATCTGCAACAGGTGGTCTTTTAGTAGCTGGTCTGACCCCAACAGCAAGAGGATATGCAACAAACTTTTCAGTAGTATCAGCACACCTGGCAGGTAATAGGTTCAACAAAGACTGGATACCTTTATTAAAAATGGAAAATCATACAACAGTTGTTTTAATGGGACTTTCAAGGGCAAAACAAATAAAAGAAGAAGCCTTGAAAATAGGAGTTTCAGAAGATTTACCGGTAGCTATAATATCAAATGCCTCCCGAAAAAATCAAAAAGTTATAACCACAAATTTAAAAGATTTAGATGAAAAGGCAAAACTTGCAGAAAAACCTGCAATATTAGTTTTTGGAAATGTTGTTAATCTATATGGTCTTCTGCCTATAAATAAACCAAAAAAAGAAGAGGTGAAAGATGGAAAAGTTATTAAAAATTAGTCAAGAGAGAAATAAAAGATTAAACAAAATTGAAAAGTTAAAACAACAGCACACACCGCAGGAAGCCTGGGAAAAATTAGAATACTATGCAAAAAATGGTTTTTCGTCAATACCAGAGCATG
>CAZEYS010000034.1:0-15427 GCA_964516095.1 uncultured Aquificales bacterium | reverse complement strand
AGATAAAGATGGCTATCAACAAAACTATGTTATATAGGAAAAATCTTATAAAAACAAATATGCAAGCTAAATCATAAAATTTGGTGTTATCTCTCTCGCCAGAGGTGTTTTTGTATTGATTTGGTACTTCGTCTCTAGTGTATTTATTAAATTTCTATTCTATACTCTTTACCAGCTATTCTAGAGTTTGACTTAGGATTTTTAGGATAGCTAAAGTAATGTTCTCTCCCTTTCCTTTTAGGTATTTGTTAAAACTCACTACCGTTATTCATGGATTTGTCTATAACAGTAAACCAATATTACGTTTTTTCTTTTTACGATAAATGTTTTATATTTGGCTGATTTCTCTTTGTTCTATGTTGGGTATTTTTTTACTTAATTTCACATCTTTCATTTTGCTTGAAATTTTCTTTGGAAATAACAAAAATATATATGTGTTTGTTTCTATTGTTCTTTTCATGACATCTATTTTCTTTTTTATCTTTTTTTGGCAAATGTCAATCTTCTTTCTGAACTTATAAAGTTATTAGTTTAAATTAGCTGAAATATTATCTATATTGAATTTAATCATCTGGATATAAGATTTATCAATTCCAAATGGATCTAAATATACGATCTTTACTTCTGTTTGGTTTTTAATAATTTTTATGTATTTAGGGTTATAAAACTGAATAGATGCAAATATAGACTTTATATGTTTCTTCTTTATCAAAGATATGATGTTTATTAAGTGTTTTATTGTGGGTTCTTGACCATGGCCTATCTCAATAACAGCTATATAGTTAAGACCAAATCTTTTGGTAAAATAAGGCCAGACATAATGGTAAGATATAAAATCTTTTTGGATCAATGAATTAAATTTTTTATTGCCATAAGATATGATTTCATCACATTTTTGGGCAAATATCTTGTAATTCTTCGTGTAGAATTTTTTGTTTTTAGGATCTAATTTGATTATCCTTTCCAAAACTTTTTTAGCTATAATTTTGGCATTATAGGGATCGAGCCATAACGCAGGATGGAAGCTATTTTTATGATGTTTGTCTTTTTCATGCTCATGAAATTTGTATTCCTTAATCAGATAAATTCCCTTAATTTTGGAAACATTTAAAAGTGCATCTTTCTTTGCGATTTTTGTAAGGTTATTAATATTAGGCTCTCCAACGGATATATAAAGAAATAAATCTGCATTTTTAACTTTTTTAATATCTGAGACTTTATATTCATATAAATGAAGTGATACATTTGGAGGGATAATATAGGTTACATTTGCTCTGTTTTTTACAACTTCTTTTGCAATGTCTGCTAAGGGTTTTATTGTTGCTGTTATGTTAATTTCCCTTCCAAAGGAAAAACCAACTAAAAGTACAATAATCATTAAAATTCGAAACATATTATCTTTCCTCCGCTTTTAGTCGCTTGATTATCTCTTCAAGTCTTTGAGATATTTCAGGAATATAAATTTCTTCATTTCCTATTTTTGTTAAGTTAGATGGCAATTTTTTGATATTGTTTATGGCTTTTGTTTGAATTTCTTTTAGCGACGGATAGTTAATGCATATTTTTCCGTTTTCTACAACTTTTTTTAAAAGTTTTTCCTGACTAAGATTTTCATTATATAGGCCAATAATATCTTTACCTATTTTTCCTTTATCATCGTAAAATCTAAATACTTGCTTTTTGGAAGGTAGAGTAGTTTTTCCTGAGCTAAATTTCATTACAGGTTGGTGGTCATACTCAACTAATTTGTAAGCACAATCTAAATATGGAACATCAGCAGAAACAACAAGTTCAGTACCAACTCCATAACCATCAATAGGTGCATTTTTTTCTATGTGTTCCTTTATGATGTATTCATTAATGCCTCCGCTTGCTAGTATTTTGGCCTCTTTAAAACCATTTTCATCTAAAATTTTTCTTACTTTTTTAGACATTTCAATTAAATCGCCACTATCAATTCTTACGCCTTTGAAATTATTTAAATTTAACTTTTTCGCTACTTTAATTGCTTTCTTCACTCCTTCGATACTATCGAAAGTATCAATTAGAAATATGGTATTGTTAGGATACATTTTTGCAAAGGCTTCAAATGCTTTTTCTTCGTCTTTATAAGCAAGAATAAAAGAATGAGCCATTGTTCCAAAAACAGGTATACCGTACTCTTTTCCAGCTAAAACGTTTGATGTCCCTGCAAAACCGCCAATAAATGATGAACGGGCAGCTTTCATACCTGCATCCGTTCCATGGGCTCGTCTTAAACCAAAATCTACTAGAACTTTCTCTCCTTCTGAGGCTATATAACATCTTATTGCTTTCGTAGCTACTAATATAGGATGTTGAAATGTATTTATTAAAAATGTTTCAATTAACTGAGCTTCAGGGAGAGAAGCCTCTATTTGGACAATAGGTTCATAGGGAAAAGCTACTTGACCTTCTTCCATAGCATATACATTTCCGGTGAATTTAAAGTTCTTCAAATAATCTATGAAGAAGTCTTCAAATCCTAAAGATTTTAAAAAATCTAAATCTTCATCTAAAAATTTCAGATTCTCAATGTAGTAAAGAAATTGTTCTAAACCTGCTGTTAGAAAAAAAGATCTCTTCTTATTTGGTCGTATGTAAAATTCAAACACTGCTGTTTTTGTCATATTGTCTTTTAGATAGGCTTGTGCCATTGTAAGTTCATATAAATCGGTTAGTAATGCCATATTATTTTTATTTACAAAACCAAATTTCACTGTCTTTCCCTCTTTCTAAATTTATTTAAATTTGTTTAAAATAGTCAGCCAGATTTTTTGCAACTTGTGTAATATTACCAGCTCCCAAAACTAAAATAACATCTTCATCATTTACTATTTCTTTTATCATGTTTTCTGCATCCGATAAATATTTAGCAAAATGGGTTTCTTTACCTTTTTCTTTGAGCTTTTTTACCAAATTTTCTGCAGAAATGTTTTCTATTGGTTTTTCACCGGCAGAGTAGATATCTGTCACTATGACTATATCGCTTTTATCAAAGCTTTCTAAAAATTTGTCAAATAAAGAAGAAAATCGGCTATACCTGTGTGGTTGGAAAACCGTAATAATTCTTGAATTTTTGTATTTATCCCGTGCTGCAGAAATGGTAGCTTTAATTTCTGTAGGATGATGAGCATAATCATCAATTATTTTTACTTTTCCATCAAATTTTATTTCAAATCTTCTGTTTGCATTCCTAAAGTTTTCTAGTGTTTCTTTTATTACGCAAAAAGGAATTCCAAGTTCATTTGCTATTGATATAGCTGCCAGTGCATTATAAACGTTATGTCTTCCAGGAATAGAAAGATGAATTTCTCCAAAATCATTTACTTTAAATTGATAAGTACCTTTTTTAAGTTTTAAGTCATGTGCATATATGTCAGCTTTTTTATCTTTAATACCAAATTTAATAACTTTTTTCTCTATTGAAGGCAAAATAGATTTAGCATTATCATCATCAATATTTACGGCCACTGCACCGTAAAAAGGTACTTTATTAGCAAACTCAATAAATGCCATTTTTATTTCATCTAAGTTTTTATAATATCCAAGGTGTTCCAGGTCAATATTATTTATTGAAACAATAGTCGGTGAAAGCTTCAGGAAAGAGCCATCACTCTCATCTGCTTCTGCTACTAAAAAATCTCCGCGTCCGAGTTTAGCGTTACTTCCATATGCTTCTAGTTTGCCGCCAATCACAACAGTCGGATCATAGCCTGTTTTACCTAATATTGAACCTACCATAGACGTTGTTGTTGTTTTTCCATGGCTTCCACCTATTGCTATTCCATACTTGAAACGCATCAATTCTGCAAGCATTTCCCCTCTGGGGATTACTGGAATATTCATCTTTTTAGCTGCTTTTATTTCTGGATTTGTTTCATTAACAGCAGACGAATATACAACTACATCTGCTCCTTTTATGTTATCTTCGCTATGACCAATATATATTTTTGCTCCTTTATTTCTTAGATTTATAACTGCGTTATTTTCTTTTATATCTGAACCTGAAACGGTAAAACCAAGATTTAACAGTACTTCTGCTATACCGCTCATACCAGAACCACCAATACCAACAAAATGTATATGTCTGACTTTACCTCTAAACATTGATTACCTCTAAATGACTTATTATTATTTACTTTAAATATTTTTTAATAATTATTATAATATCTAAATGGAATGCTGGCTGAGGGATTTTTTCAAAAAAGCTAATATATGGGAATGGTTTTTAGTTATCGTAATAACTGGCATAGGTATTTATGTTATTGTTATGCCTGTAATGCCAAAACTTAATCTATCTGTAAGAGAAAATTTAAATCAAGAAAAGAAACCTGAAGACCTTATAATCCTTTATAAAGATATATCATCTCCGAAAGATATTGTTCCCATAAACTGTTCAGCAGTTTTACCAATTGTTTATAAAAATGCAATTTCTTTAAAAAGTCTTCCAATAGTTCAAAGAAAAAAGAAATTTATAGATATGATTTTACCTTCTATTTTGATAGCAAACTATAAAATTCAAAAAACCAGAGACAAAATAATAAAAATATATAAAAAGCTTGAACTTCAAAAACCTCTTACAGATGATGAAGAAAAGTTCCTAAATGAGATTTTAGATAAGTACAAGGCATCCTCCATAAAAGAACTTTTAGAAAAAGTAAATACACAACCTCCGAGTTTAATAATAGCTCAAGCTGCGATAGAATCAGGTTGGGGAACTTCACGGTTTTTTACCCAAGCAAACAACATTTTTGGAGTATGGACATTTGATAAAAAAAATGCTTCCAAGATAAAAGCAAGAGGGGCAAATGTTTATCTTAAAAAGTATAAAAATTTACTGGAATCAATTGAAGATTACTACTATAGTATAAATGTAAGCTGGGCATATAAAAAACTAAGGAAGGTAAGACTTATATCTAAAGACCCATTAAAACTTGCAGATTATCTTGATAAATACTCTACGTTGAGGGATATATATGTTAAAAGAGTCAAAGCTGTTATTAAACAGAATAATCTTACTTTTTACGATAATTGTAAGCTTGACAAATCCTATATTAGCCAATGAAACAAATAATTATGCAGTTATACTTATTTACCACAAGTTCGATGAACCAAAAAGTCCATCAACATCAATATCTATTTCTGAGTTTGAAAAGCAAATAAAGTATTTAATCAACAACCATTATAATATTGTATCTTTAGATACACTTTTGGAGTACATTAGCGAAGGAAAGATCCCGCCAAAAACTGTATCTATAACTATAGATGACGGTTATAAGTCAACTATGAAAGCTTTTAAAATCCTAAAAAAATATAATTTACCTTTTACATTGTTTTTATACATGGAAGCAGTAGCCAGATATCCAGATTTTTTAACAAAAAGGCAGCTAAACATTTTAAAAAAGTATCCTAAAATAACCTTTGGTAATCATTCATATGCTCATAAGCATTTTGCGAAAGTAAAAAAAGGTTTTATTTTAGAAAAATATAAAAAAAACTTTCTAAATGACACACTAAAAGCCGAAAAAAGATTTAAAAACTTGATTGGATATAAACCAAAGTACTATGCATATCCATATGGAGAATACAATGAAATTATGGTTGAAGTATTAAAAAGATTAGGATACAAAGCCGTATTTACCCAAGATCCATTCAGTATCAGTAGCACTACAAACAGATATTTAATTCCTCGTCAAGCTATAGTTGGACATTGGGGAAATATAAACCATTTTATAAATGCATTAAAAATAGAACCTTTGCCAATAAAATCTTATAGTCCTCCTTTTGGGATATTAAAGAAAAATCCACCTAAAATAATTAAAGCTGCTATTGAAGATAGAAATAGGTACAAAAACTGTGGTATATATGTGTCCGAATTAGGTTGGATAAAACCTTTGGTAAAAGAAAATACTATTTTCATTCAAAAACTAAAACCTCTAAAAAGATGGAAAAATAGAATAGGTTTTACATGTTTTGATTTTAAAACCAAAAAACCTGCACGGTTTTTTTATATGATTATAAATCCACGTTAATTGCAATATAAATTATACAAAATATAGTAAATATAAAAAATATTGACAAATAAATTAAGATAAAATAGTATTAAATATACTATAATAAAGTTACAGAAAATAGGGGAGGAAAATGAAAATCAAAAATCTTAAGGAAAAAATTGATGGAGCAATATCTTTAGTTGACATTGGTGATGTATCTTTTGCAATGCTTACTCAAGAATGGAAGGAGATAAAAAAGAAGATTTTAAATAAAGAACATTTTTCATTTAAGTCCATATCAAACAAAGAGATACATATAAGGCCTAAAGTAGACGGGAAGCTTCAAATAATGGATACATTTAAAAATACACTAAGTGATATAGAATTTAGTGAATTGTAAGTTTCAGATATCGAATTCAGCTATAACAGGTGCGTGGTCTGAAGGTTTAGGTTTCCTTTTTTTGCGGGGCCAGAGGTCTATTTCTACACTTTTAAGTCTGTCAATTAAAGGTTTCGTACAGAGTATATAATCTATTCTCATACCTTCGTTTTTCCAAAAAGCACCTCCGATATAATCCCACCATGTAAACTCTTGTTTATCAGGGTGTAAATATCGAAATGTATCAATAAATCCCCAGTCCAAGATTTTCTTAAGAGCCTGTCTTTCTTCTTCCATGGTTCCTATACTGTCTCTTAGAAGTTCTGGATCATATACATCAATATCTTCTAAAGCAACATTAAAGTCTCCAGTCATAATAATTGGCATTGTTGGAGAGAAATGCTGATTAAGCCAGTTATAAAGTTTTTTATACCAATCTAACTTGTAGTAGTATTTATCTGTGCCTCTTATATCTCCGTGGGGAACATATAGATTTATAATCCATATATCTTTAATTTTTGCTGCAATAACTCTTTTTTGTTGGTCAAAATATTCATCAGAAAATCCTTTTAAAACGTCTTGAATATCATATTTAGAACATATGCATACGCCGTTATACCTTTTTTGAGAATTTACAGCACATTTATATCCTTTTTCTTCAAAGTCCTTATATGGGAACAAAGGTTCTTCTACTTTTAACTCTTGTAAACACAAAACATCAATATCAAAATTTCTTCTTTCGAGCCAGGCAAAAAGAAGTTCTTTTCTTGCTCTAATTGAGTTTACATTCCAGCTACAGACTTTCATACTTTTCCTCTAATATAACCTTGCCTTTTTTCTCAATCTACCATAATATAAGAGAAAATAAAAGTTTTAAGGTATAAGTTTATGGATTATAAGGACTTAAAAAAGATAACAGATAAAGATGAAGAGTGTTTTAAATGTGGTTCGAAAAAAGAACTGTATGAAGATCCAAATATTGAAGGCCTTATTTTTTGTAAAGATTGCTGGGAAGAAAGAATAAAGACAGAAAAACTTGAAAAATGGGGTATGGAAGAAGAAATACCGTATGATGAATAAAAGAGGTATATAGAGATTGCTAAAGGTAGGATTAACAGGTTCTATTGGAACTGGGAAATCAACAGTATCTAATATTTTTAAAGCTCTTGGAGCCTATGTTATAGATGCAGATAAAATAGTTCACCAGCTTTTAAGTAATGAAAACGTAAAAAAAGAAATAGCCAACGTTTTAGGAAATGAAATCTTCAATCAAGATGGAGAAATAGATAGAAAAAAAGTGGCAAAAATTATTTTTAATGATGCTGACAAAAAAAATAAACTGGAGAAAATAATACATCCTAAGGTTAGAGAAGAGATCAATAAAAAAATTCAAGAAATTTACAATAAAGATCCGGATAAAATTGTTATTGTTGAGGTTCCTCTTTTAATTGAAACTGGGATGTATAAAAATTACGATAAAGTTATAGTTGTGTATGCTCCTGAAGATATCCAACTAAAGAGGTTAATAGAAAAAGGATTTTCTAAAGAAGATGCTCTAAGTAGAATTAAGGCTCAAATGCCTATTGATGAGAAAGTTAAATATGCAGACATTGTTATTGATAATACAAAGGATTTAGATTTTTTGAAAAGGCAAGTTGAAGAAGTTTATAATAAACTAAAACGTGAGGCAGTAAGAAGTTGAAAAATATTATACTTATCCTTACGCTGTGTCTTTATCTATTTGCTTACAGTAAACCTTACAGTGATATAAGACTGGAAATACTATCCAAAATTAAAAAGCTTCAGGAATTAAAAAAAGAAACAACTGATAAAGAAAAAATAAGAGAAATTGATAAAAAAATAAAAAAATTAAAAAAGTTGCTGGAAAAATATGAAAGCATTAATTCTATTGGTTAGCTTTGTTTTTTTATTTTCATGTACAAAAACCGATGATAAAATTGATGAAGTTATAAATATAAAAGTTTCAAAAAATGGGTATTCTCCAAATGTAATTCATGTGAAAAGAGGAGAAACTGTATTATTTAAGATTACTGCTCTTGATGAAGGTATTGGAGATGATTACTCCCAGAAGTACTATGGGCATTGTTTTTATATCCTACCTCCGTACGATATTATGGTTGAGAATATAAAGAAAGGCGAAACTAAACAGATAAAAGTAAAAATGATTTATCCGGGGAAGTTTTTATTTACATGCCCTTACTGTTCTGGGATTTTTCCAACTAAAGGCGAAATTATAGTTGAGTGATAATATCCTCAAAAGATGGTTTTTCAGGTGTGAAATAAACCTTGAAACCTTCCTTTTCTACTGCATTTTTTGTGGTATTACCAATAGTAATAATTTTTACGTTATCTAAAAGATTTTTATAGTTTTTAAAATTTTCTTTAAAAGAATAAAATGTCGAGGGACTGGAAAATAGTATGTAATCTATCTCATTTTTTTTTAAAAGTCCATTGCACTGGCGTATATTTTCGGGTTTATTATAAACTGTTTCATATACAATTAAAAGTTCAATATTACTATTGTTTATATCTCTTCCCTTTTTTGCCCGGAGAAATAGAAAATTTTTATCTTTGAATTCTTTTCTTTTTAAAAGAGCTTCTATAGATTTTGCACTGCTGTTTTCAGGAAGAATTATACTTTTAAAGCCGAGTTTTTGTAAGAACTCTTTTGTTTTCTCTCCTACTGCTATAACAGGTTTATTGACAATATCTTCTAAGCTTGCTTTTTCAATAAAGTATTTTATAGCATTTTTTGAGGTTATAATAAGATAATCAAATTTATTCAACTCTGGCACATTAAAGTCAACAGGAACTGTCTTTATTAGAGGACAGTAAATAATATTTATTCCTCTTTCTTGAGCTATTCTGTGAGCCTTATCGTCTAATTTGCTTTCTCGTGTTATTAATAGGTTTTTCATATCAAAAACACATAATCATGTTTTTCCAATACAAAAGTATCTGGTGGGTTTATGTAAACTTTTCCTTTTCTCTCTATTGCCATTGGTAAATAACCTTTACTTCTCATTGCTATAAGTAGTTGTCCAAAATTGTCAAAATTACCGAGTTTTGTGATTTTAACTTTTTTAATTCCAGCTTCTTTATCTATTAGAGTTTTTATTAAATCTGTTGCACCTGGGTTTAGTAAACTTGAGAATAATATCTTACCAATTAATTGACCATGAATTAACACTTCTTTAACTTTCATCCTTTTTTTGAATATAGCAGCATCTTCATCTAACAATACTTCCACATAAATGTTTGCTTTAGGGTTCATATTAGATATTACCATAGCAGCTAAAGCTGTTCGTGCATCAATGTTTCTTTCACTTAAGTTTTCTTCTCTTTCTGCTACAATTATTACATCTGACGCTTTATCCACACCGACATCTAAAAGAACGTTATCTTGAATGAAATCCCCCTTTTTGTATCCGATAAAAGAGGGAAGTTCTATACCAATCTGAGATTTTGGTATATTTGTAATAATTACAACACTTTTCTCTTTTTCCAGTCCCATAGAAATCATCTGTTCTACTATTTCTTCTGCGGTTTCATTCCAACCGCATATAACTATGTGATTTTCTAAATTTGGCAATTTTAGTTCACCTCCTTTGATATCCATTAATCTACCAACTAAAGCTGCTGAAAATGTACCTGTTAGAGCTGATATAAGTATTATCCCACCACTGATAAGAATTGAAGCCAATGCTTTGCCCTGTGGGGTTATAGGAGTAATATCACCATATCCTACCGTTGAAACAGTTATCAAACCCCAGTAAAGGGCATCCCACATATTGGAAAATCTCTCATTTCCAGCGGAATATTCAAAGACGTATACAATAAGAGATATACTTACTATCCATGTAATAAGAGATAGTATCGTAAAGGCAAATAGAAAGCTCTGCTCTTTTAAAGCATAGAATAAACTCTTTAAAGCCCCTCCATATCTTATTATTTTTAATATACGAAGAACCCTTAAAATTCTAAAAGCCCGTAGAGGTCTAAATAAAGGAAGTATTGATAGTAGGTCTATAATGGCATAAGGCGTTATCATCCATCTTAGTTTTGGCTTTAAAGCTTCCTTTAGAGCGAACAAAATCCTTTTCACAATAGGAAAATCACATTTATCCAAAAAGGCCTTTTCAAAGTCTTTAGAAAAGTCTGAAATTACCCACAGCCGTAAGATATACTCAACCAGAAAAAAATAAAGTGCTATATTTTCATAATCCGTTAAAAAGGAATCTAAATCAGGAGGAAGTCTATTAGAAACATTTGGAATAAAACCTACAAAAATACTAATAGAAGAAGTAATTACTATAAAAAGGGCAAATATATCGTATATCTGCTTATAGGGACTTGTTTCATTTTCTAAAATATTGTAAATACTTATCTTTATTATTCTTATATATTTTTTTATCTTGTAGAAAAATGTATTTTCATCTAAAAAGTTCAAAATCTAAGACCTCTTTAATATCTTGTTTATTAAGCAAAATCATAAAAAGCCTCTCTATTCCTAAAGATGCCCCACTAAAATCAGGTATATTTTTCATACTATCTATAAATTCGTAATCTATCTGGAAAACTTCTCCAGTTTCTTTATATTTTTCTTTTGCATCTTGTGTTAATACTCTTTCAAGTTCTTTTGTATCTGTTAATTCATAATAGCCGTTTACAAGTTCTATCCCGTCTACATAAGCCTCAAATCTTTTTCCTCTTCCTTTTTCCACTTTTGCAAGAGCAGCAAATTCAGGAGGATAGTCATATATAAAAGTTAAATTCTCTTTACCAAGGTTTGGTTCCACATAAAAAGCATAAATTCTAAAAAATGCTTCTTTATAATCTATATCTTTCTTTAAATTTTCTTTTGCTCTTAAAAAGGAAAGCATACTATTATAATCATCAGGGTAGGTATTTGTAAACTTATGAAAAGCCTCATTCACACTTATTTTTTCAACTTTTCTAAAGTCAAAAGTTTTGCCATTAAAATAAACTACAGGTTTTTTATACAGACTTATGGCTGTTTCCATAAAGATATTCTGTGTATCGTCCATTAAATCATCTAAATTAGAATTTAGTCTATACCATTCAAGCATAGTAAACTCAATTCTATGTTTTTTTGAGCCTTCAAAATTTCTGAAAACCTTTGTTATTTGATAAATATCTTTCTTATACCTTGAGACTAACTTTTTCATAGCAAATTCTGGAGATGTATGTAGGAAAAACTCTTTTTCCAAGCCTGTTTGGTCTGCCGCTTTAACTTTTAAAGGATATATATTAGAGTCAAGATTTGGATATTCCTGCAGAATGTTTGTTATGACTTCTATTGCTCCAGTTTTGTCAAAATAGTCTCTTATAGCTTTTAATACTTTAGCTTTTTCCTGTATCATATTATTTATTATAAAATAAGAAACGAGGTTTTTATGCTTAAAGCAATAATTTTAGATATAGAAGGGACTGTTTCTCCTATATCATTTGTAAAGGATGTTTTGTTTCCATATTCAAGGGAAAAAATGAAAGATTTTATAAAAAACAGTAAAGATAATCCTGAGGTTAAAAAAATTTTAGAAGAAGTCAAGGAAATAGAAAAGAAAGAACTATCTGAAGATGAAATTATAGAAATACTGATTAAATGGATAGATGAAGATAAAAAAATAGCTCCTTTAAAAGAAATTCAAGGGATGATATGGAAAGAAGGATTTGAAAATGGTGAGCTAAAAGCTCCTTTATATGAAGATGCCTACGAGAAAATGAAAACATGGAAAGATAAGTACAATCTATATATATACTCGTCAGGTTCAGTACAAGCCCAGAAACTATTTTTTTCACATACAACACATGGCAATATACTAAATTGGTTCAAAGACTTTTTTGACACACGAATTGGAAATAAAAAAGAAAACCAGTCCTATAAGAATATACTTTCCCAAATAGGTTTTAAGCCTGATGAGGTAGTATTTTTGTCTGATAATCCAGATGAAATTAAAGCTGCTGCTGATGCAGGTCTAAATGTTATTAAAGTATCAAGACCTGAAGATGTAGAGTGGATAGAAGGATTTCCTTTCAAACAAATTAAAAGTTTTAAGGAGATACAGTTTTGAAGGAAGGAATTGTCATTGATAGAGAAGCAAAGTATATTGGAGTATATATTCCAGAGGAAAATAAGGTATTTACAGGCATACCAAGAAAAAAGGTGCTAAAAAAAACCAAGATATACGCTGGTGATTATGTAATTGGAGAAATTGTAGACAAAGAAAATTTTGTTATAGAAGAAGTGAAAGAGAGAAAAAATCTTTTAAAAAGACCTTCTGTGGCCAATGTAGACAAAGCTCTCGTTGTTCAGAGTATAAAACAGCCTCCTTTTGATAGCCTTTTGCTTGATAATCTTTTAGTTGTTTATGATTTTTTAAATGTTGACCCAGTTATTGTCTTTAATAAGATAGACTTATTAGATGAAGAGGAAACAAAAACACTTGAAAAAATAGAAAATACGTATAAAAAAGCTGGTTATGAATTTTTCAAAGTTAGTACTGTCCAAGAAACAGGTATTGAGGATTTAAAAAGTGCTATTGAAGGATTTATTAACATTGTTGCTGGCCCATCTGGAGTAGGTAAAAGTTCTATTGTTTCTAAATTAGTTGGAGTTGAGCTTGAAACAAAAGAGGTTTCAAGGAAAACTGAAAGAGGAAGACACACAACTACAGGTGTAAAACTCTTTCGAATAAATTCAAACACATTTATAGCAGATACTCCTGGTTTTTCAAGTGTAGATGCCCTAATGTTTATGGACAGAAAGGAAGTGAGAAACCATTTCAGAGAGTTTTTAAGATATCAATGTAAGTTTTCAGACTGTACTCATACTGTAGAACCAGGTTGTGCTGTAAAAGAGGCAGTTAAAAATGGTGAAATAGCCTGCGAAAGGTATAAAAATTATTTAAAAATAATTAAGGAAGATATGTCTGTATATAAAGAAGTCTGTGGATAATTATTCGAGATTTTGAACCTGCTGACGTATCTTTTCAAGCTCAGTTTTCATTTCAACAGTATATTTACTGAAATCCGGCATTTTATTACCTAACGTGTTTATCTCTCTGTGCATTTCCTGACAGAGAAAATCCAGTTTTCTTCCTATAGGCTCGTCTAAAGACAATAATTCGTAAAATCTTTTTATATGCGATTTTAATCTGATTATTTCTTCAGTTATGTCCATTTTTTCTGCAATAATACTGGCTTCTATAAATGCTCTTTCAGAGTAATCCTCCCCTAATAGCTCTTTTATTTTTTCTATCATCTTATTTTTTGCCTTTTCTATTAATTCCTCTTTTTCCTTTTCTATGTAGGAAAGGTAAGTTTCAATTTTTTCAAGTCTTTGTTTTATGTCTTGAACTAATTTCTCACCTTCTATTTTTCGTTCTTTTCTCAATTCCTCTATAGCTTTTGTTAGTGCTTCAAATATAAGTTTTTTTAAATCTTCATCTATGTGTTTTTCATCTTCAAAATTGTTATAGAAAGAAAGAGCTATATCATAAAGTTTATCATCGGAAGGCTTTAATCCTACACGGCTCAGTATATCCTTTGCCACATCAACTGCTTTTTTTAAATTCGATATATCAATTAACTTTTCAACATCTTTAGATTTTATACTTATAAAAACTTGAAAGCTACCTCTGCTAAAATTTTGTTTAATTAGATTTTTTACATCATTTTCTATGAAAAAGAGTATTTCTTTGGGAGCTTTTACTGAAATGTCTATAGACTTATTATTTAAAGATTTTATTCTTGTAGAAACTTCATAATTATCACTCGAAGCTTCTCCAAAACCTATACCTGTCATACTGTAGGGCAAATTATCTTCTCCTTATATTTATACTGGTTCGATATAAAAAAGTTCCTGTCCATATTCTACTGGTTGACCATTCTCAACAAGAATTTTTACTACTTTGCCGTCTATATCACTTTCAATTTCATTCATTACTTTTAATGCTTCAATAATACATAAAACCTGTCCTTTGGAAACTATATCTCCTTCCTCAACAAAAGGAGGTGCACCTGGCGAAGGTGCTCTATAAAAAGTTCCAACAAGAGGTGATTTTATTACATGATATTTTTTGTTTTCTTGAACTTGGGTATTTATTTCATCTTTTGATGTCTGTATGACTTCTTTTACTTCAACAGATGGGGAAGGGGCTACAACCTCCCTTGGCCCCACATACTGCTTTACAGATAATCTAAATTCCTCAGTTTCTATGTCCACTTGCTCTATTTTCTTACCGTCTATTCTCTTTAGTACTTCATCTAAGAGTTTTATCAGATTTTCCATAATTAAATTCCTCGTTAATTATTGATTAACTCTTTCTATATATTTACCTTCCCTTGTATCTACCTTAATTTTATCCCCTACGTTAATAAATAAAGGAACCTGAACAGTTGCACCTGTGTCTATTTTTGCAGGTTTCAAGGTATTTGTAGCTGTATCTCCTTTAAAACCAGGTTCTGTTTCTATAACTTCATAGACAGCAGACTTTGGCAGTTCAACTCCTATCGCCTGCCCTCTATCTAAAAAGATAAACACTTCCATACCCTCTTTTAAGAACTGAGCCTGGTCTCCTAAAATATTTGCAGAAACTGGAATCATTTCTCCAGTATTACTATCAATAAACCAGTATGAATCTCCATCGAAGTAAGAATAAGCCATCTGTTTTTGTTCAAAATCGGCAAGTTCTATAGAGTCAGATGATTTAAATGTAACTTCATTTACGTTTCCGGTTCTCATATTTTTAGCCTTGACCCTTACGAAGGCTTGACCTTTTCCTGGTTTTACGTGGTCATAACCTAAAACTCTGTAAGGCTGACCGTCAATAATGATAAACATATCTTTTTTTATCTGGTTAATACCAATTTTTACTCCCATTTGATTCCTCCAAAATTTTTCACCCAGTATAAATTTTATCATGTAATTTGCATTCTGTTGAAAAATTTACAATTTTCCCTATAATAAGTAAGTGCTGGATGGGTGTCC
>CAZEYS010000033.1:0-16164 GCA_964516095.1 uncultured Aquificales bacterium | reverse complement strand
TATATCCTTCGCATCTCTTATAATTTGGGTTAACGCTTCTTTGTTATGAATATACTTACTTCCTACAGGTCTTCCATCTTTAAGTCTAACATAGTTAGGATGTCTATAACCTGTTCCAACAGAAGATACTACACCAAGGCCACCATATTTGGAAACAGTACCTGCCAGATTTTCCCATGATATACCAACTCCCATGCCACCTTGAATTATAGGGTACTGTATTTCATATTTACCAATTTTTAAAGGTTCAAATCCCATCGTATTTCTCCAAATTTTTAAAAATTAAATTCTGAATATAACACAAAATAATTTATGTGTTTATGACAGGGAGTATATTTTTTGCTTTTAAAGTGTTCATTATTTGCTTGTAGAGGGATGGTTCACCTGCTTCAAAGGCAATTTCGATAATTCTCACATTTCCGTTTTTATCCTTTATAGCTTCCCCTATGAAATTAGCTCCAAAAACACCTTCTCTTCTTTTATGCTCGTAGGCTAAAACACCTACAAAACCAATGTTGGATTTATTTTCCTTGTGTATGTAATCCATAAAAATTATATCTCTCACTGCAAAAGTTGATAAAATATAGTCTTCTATAGCTTTAGTAAGTTTATCCTCTGATGTTTTTTGCAGTTTTTCTTCTTTCTCAGGAACTACCTCATTTTCATTCTGATTGTCGTTATTACCTGGAAACTTTATAATTTTTCCCACTTCATATAACTCCCTGGTAGTAAAATTAATTTTAATAATATATATGATATAATGATTTTTCAAATTAAATAAGGGAATAAAATGAATAGAGGATTAACTGGACATCGGTGGCTTATCTTAGAAGATATAGAAAAGGCACCGGATTACCTTGTAAAAAAATATGGAAAAGTTATCGCACAATTAATATATAACAGAAGAAATATTTTTGGTGAAGATATTGATGAAAACCATGTATTTCCAAGCCTAAAAAACTTAATAGAACCAAAGTACTTTACAAAACTAGAAGAAACAGCCAAAACTTTGGCATCTTTCATAAAAAAAGGTAAAATCATTGCTATATATGGAGACTATGATGCTGATGGAATTACCAGTACAGCTCTGTTGGCAACGTTTCTTCACGATATAGGAGTAAAAGTAAGATACTACATCCCAAGTAGATTTTCTGAAGGTTATGGATTAAATAAAGTAGCGATAAAAAAAATATCAAAACTGGCAGATGTTCTAATTGTTTTAGACAGTGGAACAAGTGCATACGACGAACTTAAATTTGCTGTTGAAAATGGGCTTTATGTTTTTGTTTTAGACCATCATGAACCTAAAAATAAAAACTGGACTTTTAAAAACGTAAATATTTTAAATCCAAAACTATTTGATAATATAAGACCTGAATTTAAACATCTTTCTACTGTTGGAATAGTGTTTTATTTGATGATAATGCTTAGAAAATATCTTAATTTAGATATTCCTCTAAAGCCGTATCTTGACATTGTAGCAATTGGTACAATAGCAGACATGGTGCCTCTTACATTCATAAATAGAATACTTGTAAAGAAAGGTATAGAAGAGATAAATAAAAAGAGAAGAAAAGGCATAAAAGCTATGCTTTCTAATCTTGGCATAGAAAAAGTAAATAGTTTTGATATAAGTTTTCAGATTGCTCCCAGGATAAATGCAGCAGGAAGATTAGATGATGCCAAAAAGGCTGTAAAGTTACTGATATCTAAAAGCGAATATCAAAGCAGACAGCTTGCAAATGAACTTGAATTTCTAAATAAAAAACGTCAAAAGATAACTGAAAATGTCTTTAAAGAATGCCAGTACAGCGTAAAAAAAGAAGGTTTTTCTAATCTTATCTTAGTTTCAGGAGAAAACTGGCATCAGGGAGTTATAGGAATAGTTGCCGGAAGATTATTAGAAAGATATAAAGTTCCTTCTATTGTTTTGTCTGTTAATGATGGGTATGCAGTAGCGTCTGTGAGAAGTGTTCCAGGCATTAATATACACGATATATTAAGTAAACACGCTCACATATTTGAAAAATTTGGGGGACATTCTATGGCTGCTGGCTTTACTATAAAGTCCTCTAATATTAACAAATTAAGAAAAATTTTAGAAGATGAAATACGTAATATAAAAAAAGAGGAAATTCCTATTGAAATTGATATGGAGGTGCCCCTTTCATATTGGAATGAAAAAACTTTAAAAGCCATCTCTATCCTTGAACCGTTTGGTGAAGAAAACCCTTACCCTACATTTATTGCTAAGAACGTAAGAATTCAGGATTTTGTAACTATTGGAGCAGAGGGTCAGCATATAAAGTTCTGTTTTAAAGATGAAAATAGAAACTTTTATGAAGCATTGTGGTGGGGTGCAAAAAACTATATAAAACACCTTTCAGTAGGAATGAACGTAGATATAGTTTACACACCAAAAATTTCAAAATTTAACAACAAAACACAGATAAATTTTATAATTTCAGATATAAGAATTTCTTAAATGAAGAATTTCCCTTTCAAGTATAATTTTTTAGATGGAGTTGAAAGATGATAAAAAAGTTGCTTTTTTTTCTTTTTATTTTTAATACAGCTTTTGCAGGAGGTTATGGTGTGATTAAAAATATACTCCCAAATGGAGCCACCATTCTTTATAAACAGACAGAAGGGCCAGGAATAGTTGCCGGTAGTATATTTATAAAAGGTGGTAGTATTGAAGATCCACAAGGAAAGAAAGGTTTAACCCATATACTGATGAAGATGATACTGAAAAAGAGTAAAAATTACTCTGGTCTTGAAATAAACAAAGTGTTTGAGGATAGTGGAGGAGGAATATCTACTTCTACAGCAGAGGAATTTTCAACTATAGAATTTGCAATAAAAGCTGAAGATTTTAAAAAAGGGCTTCAAGTAATAAAAGATGTGATATTTAACCCGGTTTTTGAAGAAGACAAATTAAATCAAGAAGTAAACAATACTATTGCCCAAATAAAAGCAAAAAAGGAAGAAGGTTTTTCTTATGCTTTTGATAAACTCAGAAAAGAAATCTATAAAGGAACTCCTTATCAGTATTCTCCATTAGGAGAGATAGACGATTTAAAAAGTATAACAATTAAAGACCTTCAAAAAAGACTAAAAGAACTAAAAAATGCAAAAAGATTTGTCGTATCGATAGCAGGAGATTTACCTTACTCTGAAGCTGAAAAATACATAAAAGATGTTTTTGGAAAACTTCCATCTAAGAATTACAGGTTTCCAAGATACTCTGTCAAGATAAAAGGTGAAGAAACAAAAATTTTCAAAAGAGAAGGGGCTCAATCAACTATACTTGTAGCTTACAATGCACCTGTAGCCGTAGATAAAGATTATTTTGCTTTTAAAGTTTTAAATTCCATTTTAGGGAATGGATTTACTTCAAGACTATTTCAGGAACTTAGAGAGAAAAGAGGATTAGCTTACGCTGTAGGTAGTTTTTATCCTACCAGAATTAACGTTGGTAATCTAATTGCATATATTGGCACTGCACCGGAAAAAACAGAAAAGTCATTAAACGGTATTAGGGAAGTCGTAAAAAGTATAGAAAATGGTGTTTCTCAAGAAGAGATAAATATAGCTAAAGAAAAAATCATAGGTCATTATTTATTGGACCTTCAAACAAGAAGTAGACAATCATACTATATAGGCTGGTTTGAAACTATAGGATTAGGCTATAAAATGTATAAAGATTATGTAAATAAAATTCAAAAAGTATCGAAAAAAAGTGTGTTAGACGCATACAAAAGGTATATACCTTTAGGAAATACAGCCATTGTGGTAAAACCTTAAAGAGGTTAATATGTTTGGAATAGAAAAACTTTTAGAAAAGATACTAAATAGACAGAACACGCCAAAGGAACAAAGAGAAGAGTTTGATATTAAAACTAAATACGTTCACGGTCTTTTATTTTATAATTCTTATTTTGATAAACTTGCAGCTGCCTTATCAAGAGAAACAGTAGCATTTATTGTAGGAGGCTGGATAAGAGATAGGTTATTAAACAGACCTTTAGGAAAGAAAATAGACATTGATTTTATTGTAACAACTGACCCTTTTGAAATAGTAAAAAACTTTCAGCCTATTGTTAACGGCCAGATCTTTAAGTTTGAGAAAAAAGAAGTAGATGCAGTTGTAGCTTCTATAGTTTTTTTTGAAAACGATATAAAGTATAGATTTGACTTTTCTTACATGGACATATCAGACATTCTTCATTCTGATATTGACTTTCAAAGTAAAGAATTAAAAATAGTAGAAAGACTACACGAAAATCTCCTAAATAGAGATTTCACTATAAATGCAATGGCAGTTGTATTTGATGATGCTCTTGGACTTGGGGCTTCCCAAACTATCTTATTTGACCCCTCAAACGGCTTAGAGGACTTACAGGCAGGGATTGTACGTCCAATTTCATATGAAAATATAAAGCAAGATCCAGTTAGAATACTCAGAGGATATAGAATAGCACAGGAACTTGACTTTGATATAGATAAAGAGTTTGAAAAATGGATTAAAGAAAATAAATCTATTTTAAAAAATGCTCCTGTTGAAAGAGTAAGAGATGAAATACTGAAAATCTTTGATAAGGAAAACTCTTATAAAACACTGGACAGACTTATAGAAAAAGGTATTCTCCAAGAGATAATTCCACAGTTAAAGGATATGTTAGCCCATAAAGACAAAGAACCACTTCATAAATACGACTTAATAACCCATAGCAAAAAAACTCTGGAATACCTTGAGGAATATCTAAAAAAAAAGAAAGTTTTATAGATAAAAGACTTCTGGTATCTTTTGGTAAACAGGTGTTCTTGTCTGACTTTACAGATGAAACTCTTCTTAAGTTTTCATCTTTCTTTCACGATATAGGAAAAGCCTACCTTAAAAAATCTGGAAAATATTATAAAAACCATCAAAATAAGAGTGCACAGGTAGTTAAGGAAATAACTGAAAAACTTTCATTTGGTAAAAAAGCATCTTCTTTCTGCTCTAAAATTGTAAAAAATCATTTAAGTATTTCTGAACTTTTCTTCTTAAAGAAAGAAGGATACCTGCAGGAAAAAGATCTAAATTTCTGGTGGTATGAAAATAAAGACATTGCCCCACATTTAATGCTTTTAACAGCTGCAGATACAAAAGCAACCCTTGAAGATGATAATATTCAAAAAGAAGTTTTAGAATTTATTAGATATCTTCAAGATTACTATTTTAATATTTATACTAAGAAAATTGTTGAAAAACCGTTATTAACAGGCAAAGAAATAATGGAAATCTTAAACCTGAAACCTTCAAAAAAAGTAGGCATCATAAAAGAGCATCTTTTAAAAGCACAAATAGAAGGCAAAATAAGAACTAAAGAACAGGCAATTGAGTTTATAAAATCTATTTAAATTAATTTATAATTTTAAAGGTTTACTTGCTAAAGAGGTAAGAAAAATAAAGGCTTACAAATTTTTGTTTTTCAGATTAAAAAAATACTATCTGTTTATAATACTTGCGTTAATTGGAAGTTTAATAGAAGGTATTACATATAGTGGTTTAACATTTATTTTAAAAAATGTTATAGATAAAATTTTTATAGAAAAAAACATAGAGAAGTTAAAACTTATTATCGTCGCACTTATTGCTATAGTCATTTTTCGCCAGCTTGGCATATTTCTAAAAGAGTTTTCCTTTCCGTATGCGTCTTATAGATTTTTACTTGAACTGCGTAAAGAACTATTTGAAAAGATAATAGATGCAGAGCCTATGTATATATATAAAAAAAATTTAGGTGATATCATCAGCAGAGTAACAAATGATATAAATGCACTAAGAGATAGCCTACAGCTTATAGGTGTTGATTTAGTTTCCCAGATTTTTACAGTAATCATAATGATAGGAGTTTTAATTTATTTAGACTGGCAGCTTTTTTTGCTTATACTGCTTGTAGTTCCACTTCTTGGCATTAGCTTATCTTTTTTTGGTAAATTAAGAGAGAAATATTCAAAACAGCTTCAGGAGGCTTTAGCAAGTTATACTCAATTCATCAGCCAGATAATTCAAGGATTTGAAGTAATAAAGCTGTTTGATAAAACATTTATCAGAAAAGAATTTGAAAAGGTAAACTTGGATGTTTTTAGAAAACAGGTGAAATCCATATTAAATGATGCTTTTTATCTATCATCTATAGAGATAGCTTCGTACATTGGAATAATCACCGTAGTTGGATTTGGAGGATACCGGATAATAAAGGGTGAGTTAACAACAGGAGAGTTCTTTGCTTTTATAGGAGCTTTACTAATACTGGTTAACAGTGCACAGATAATGCAAAGAGGTTTAATGCAGTTAAAAATTGTTTCACCTATAGTAGAAAGGATACAGGAAATTTTAACTCTTCCTGAAGAAAAAAAGGATGGAACCGAGTTTTCAGGTTTAAAAGAAAAAATAAAATATAAAGATGTCAGCTTAAGTATAGATGGAAATCAAATTCTTAAACATATAAATTTTGAGATTAAAAAGCAAGAAAAGGTCGGTATAGTAGGTTTGTCCGGTTCAGGAAAATCTACCCTTGTAAAACTAATTCCGGCGCTGATAAAAAACTTTGAAGGTAAGCTTCTGATAGATAGTAAAGATGTTAGAGAGTACAACGTATCTTCTTTACGAAAGTATATAGGTATTGTTTCACAGGAGGTGTTTATATTTAACGATACATTAAGAAATAATCTTTTAATAGCTAAACCAGACGCGACTGATGAAGAGCTAATACAAGCACTTAAGAAAGCAAAAGCAGATTTTGTATTCAAACTGGAAAATGGACTAGATACTGTACTTGGAGAAAAAGGTTCTCGGCTGTCAGGAGGAGAAAGACAGAGAATTTCCATAGCTCGTTTATTTTTGAAAAATCCAGATATAATTATAATAGACGAGGGAACATCTGCTTTAGATGTGGAAACTGAAGAATATATTATGGAGGAATTAAAAAAAGAATTCTCTGATAGAACTATTATCGTTATTACTCACAGATTAAAACTCCTCGAGATGGTTAACAAGGTAGCTGTCATGGAAAACGGCCAAATAGTAGAACAAGGAAGTGTTGATGAACTTTTAAATAGAAGAGGAGTGTTTTATAGATTTTACACATTATCTTCGTCCTAATTCATATTTTAAGAAAGTAAAAAAGAAAACTAATAATAAAACCCCTAATTCTATGTATCTGTATTTTAACCAGAAAGTCTTTTTATCAACGGGAACAAATGTTCCAGTAATTATTTCTCTTTTGAATAGTGAAGACATTTTCTGGATAGTCCCATCAGGATTTACAATAGCAGAAATTCCAGTATTAGTGGCTCTAAGCAAGTATTTACCTGTTTCAACTGCTCTTAGCCTTGACATTTCAAAATGTTGAAATGGTGCTATAGACTTTCCAAACCAAGCATCATTACTTGTATTTACAAGTACATTACCTTTCTCTGCAAAATCAGCTACAAAATTTGGAAAAATAGCTTCAAAACAGATAAGAGGAACAAACTTTACATTTTTATACTTAAGCACTTTCTGTTTACTGCCAGCAGAAAAATCCCAACCTTCAAGATAAGGAAAAAGACGTGAAAACATTTTAAAAGGAAAAGGAACATACTCGCCAAAAGGTACAAGCTTTATTTTATTATAAAAATCAATCAATTTATGGTTCTCGTCAAATAAAAATATTGAGTTATAAAGGTAGTACTTGCCATCTTTGTAAATAATGTTATCAAGTCCCACAATAAATGGAATTTTTATATCCTTTATAGAAGAAAAGAATTTCTCCTTAGTCTTACTCTCAGAAAAAAACAGAAAACCAAGGGCAGATTCTGGCATAATGATAAAATCAGGTTTGTACATAGCTGCTTTTTTAAAAAGTTTTATATAAACTTCGGTCATATATTCATTAAAATCTTTGTTTTGTTTTATATCTTCTGATATATTACCCTGTAAAATCGCCACTTTATAAGGTTTACCCTTCGTTTTATTGTAAAGATGGCACTGCCCTAAAAGAAAATAAATAAATATTGGAAAAAATATTCCAGCTGAAAGTAAAAGTGTACTTTTTCTTACATATGATAGGAATAAAACAGAAGACAAAAGTAAAACTGAAAAAGATAAACCATACACGCCAATATAATATGCCATTTTATCAAAAGGAGTTATATATGAGACCATATAACCTGATAAATTCCAAGGAAATCCAGAGAAAGGGAAATACTCTCTTACAATTTCCACTATAACCCAGATAAAAGGTACAAGCAAAACTCCTTTAGAAGCATATCTCCTAAAGAAGATCTTTGCTAAAATGCCAACAGTAACAAAGAAAAAAATGGAATAAAAAATTGAGAACAAAATTAATAACCCAATAGAAACAAAAAAGTTAACTCCACCATAAAAGTTTAAGGCATTAATAATCCAATAATATGAAAATACTGAAAAGAAGAAACCAGTAGCCAGTGAATTGAGGAAAACATGTTTATACATTTTTGCCTGGTAGATGTTTAAAAACCAGATAAAAAAACCAACAGTAAATGCAAATGGTATATAGTAGCCAGGTAAAGAGATGGCAAGTAATAATCCTGCTATTAGAGGATAGATAAAATAAAATTTAATAATAAAAATCATTGAATAACCTCTAACTTCTAGAATAGATTTAGAGTATTATAATTTAAACACTTAAAAGGAGGTATTAAGAAGATGGGTAAACTAAAAATAGTAATAGATAGAATTAAATGTGAAGGTATAGGTCCTTGCGCTGAAGAAACAGATTTAATAGAACTGGATAAAAGACACAAAGCTGTATTCTTAGAACCAGGAAAAGATAAAGAAGAACTCTTCAAAGAAGTTGAAGAAAAGAAAAAACAAGTAGTAGAAATAGATCTGGATTTAGATAAAGAAGAAGAAGTGTTTAGAGCTGCAGAAGCCTGCCCTGTTGATGCCATTATAATCTATGATGCTGAAACTGGAGAACAGTTATATCCATAGGAGGTATACGCGATGATAGATAAAATATACAACATGTATCAAGCTGGAGTTACATATGTTTTAATAGCTATTCCTGTCATTCTTTTTATAGTGATGGCGTATTTATATATAAAATCAAGCTAAAAGTAAGTAATAACTCTAAAAAGGCTTTCCTTTTGAGGAGCCATTGTGAAAAAAGTAGTTTTAGCTGCAATTTTGGCTTTTAGTCTGACTGCATACGCACAAGAAAATAGTTTTGAAGATTTTAAGAAGCAGATTTTTGAAGGTATAAATAAAGAAAAAGAGGAATTTATAGATTATGAGCAGCAGATACAAAGGGAGTTTGAAGAGTACAAAAAAATAGTTCAGCAGGAGTATGAAAACTACAAAAAGGAACTACTTAGATACTGGGATACCCCTGAAATATCCACAAAGAAAAAGTATGTAGAGTACTCAAAAAATTATAAAGTAAAAAAAGTATTTGATTTTCAAAATACCCAGCTAAAAATAGAAATAATAAGTGATAAGAAGCCTTCAAATACACAGCTAAAAAAAATTCTCAAAAATTTCATAACAGAAGACAAACAACAGGCTTTCCAACATGATGTTCTCTCACAACGAATTGAAAAAAAACTTAAAGAAAAAATAAAACATGTAAAAACAGGACATATAGAGAAAAAACCTTTAATATCTGACATAGTAATACCATCAGATAAATCAAAGGTAGACACTGTAGTCCTAAATCTTTTACAAAATGCAAGAATAAAAGTAAGAAAGAGTAAACTAAAAGGAGAAAATATCTTTTCTCTAACTATACAACTACCTTCTCAGAGATTACTTATCAAAGCCAAAAAATACAAACCTTTAGCAAAAAAACATGCTAAAAAATACCATTTACCAGTTTCTCTCGTACTTGCTATAACCCACACTGAAAGCTCATTTAACCCATTTGCTCGCTCTCCAGTACCAGCATATGGATTAATGCAAATAGTTCCTCAAACTGCAGGAAAAGATGCAACAAAAATCATATTTGGAAAACCTATTTTGTTATCCCCTTCTTTTCTTTATAATGACAACAACAACATACAAGTAGGTACAACTTACCTTTACCTTCTGTATTACAGGTATTTGAAAGATATTAAAAACCCAATAAGCAGGCTGTACTGCACAATAGCAGCATACAATACTGGAGCAGGCAATGTAGCCAGAGCATTTACAGGAACCACAAATATAAAAAAGGCAGCAGTAGTTATAAACAGTATGTCTCCTTCCCAGGTTTATTTTACCCTTTTAAAAAAACTACCTTACAAAGAAACAAGGATTTATTTAAAACTGGTTGTAGAGCGTCTAAGAATATATCAGAATATCTGATATAATTTTTCTCTCAAGAAAAACTGGAGGAAACCATATTGAAAAAAAGAGTAATACTTGCATACTCAGGAGGTTTAGATACTTCTGTAATAGTTAGATGGTTAACTGATAAAGGATTTGAAGTAATAACTTACACTGCAGATGTTGGGCAGGGAGAAGAACTTGATGAAATACCTGAAAAAGCAAAAGCAGCAGGTGCAGTAGAAGCAATTGTAGATGATATAAAAGAAGAATTTGCCAGAGAGTACTGTATGCCTCTTATGAGAAGTGGAGCTTTATATGAAAACAGATATACGCTACTGTCTGCTCTATCACGTCCTTTAATTTCCAAAAAACTAGTAGAACTTGCCCATAAATATAATGCTCATTATGTAGCCCATGGATCTACAGGTAAAGGAAACGACCAGGTAAGATTTGAAACATCTGTATGGGCTTTAGACCCTGATATTGAAGTTTTAGCACCAGTTAGAGATTGGGAGTTTAAGTCTAGGGACGAGGAAATTGAATACGCTAAAAAACATGGAATTCCTGTAAAAGCTACAAAAGAAAAACCCTATTCTTACGATAGAAATCTGTGGGGTGTTGCAATAGAAGCAGGAGATTTAGAAGATATATGGAAAGAACCTCCTGAAGATGCTTTTGAGATAACCACAAATCCCGTTAATGCTCCTAATGAGCCTGAATACATAGAAATAGAGTTTGAAAAGGGGATACCTGTTGCTATAAATGGGAAAAAATACGACCAGCTTTGGAAACTAATATGGGATTTAAATGAAATTGGTGGAAAACACGGAGTTGGTAGAATTGACATGGTAGAAAATAGACTAGTAGGAATAAAGTCCAGAGAAGTTTATGAATCTCCTGCTGGCCTAATTTTAATTAAAGCTTACGACGAAATTGAAAGCTTAGTTTTAGACAGGTTTACTTATCACTATAAACTAACCCATGTTTCCCAGCCTTACGCTGATCTTGTATACAATGGCTTGTGGTTCTCTAAATTAAGAGAGGCATTAGATGCTTTTACCAATGAAATTGCAGAGCTTGTTAATGGAGTTGTCAGATTTAAGCTGTACAAAGGAAGTGCAAATATAGTAGGTAGAAAATCACCAAATGGACTGTACTTTGAAAAACTTGCAACATACAGCCCGGAAGATGAATTTGACCATAAAGCAGGTGAATACTTTACAAAAGTATGGGGATTACCATTAAAAGTATTTGCAAAGGCAAATAAAAAAGCAAATGAATAAAGGAAAACTAACAGGCAAACCTCAACTTGTTGATATAATAAAAAGGAAAATAAAAGAAAAAGGGAGCATATCTTTTAAAGAGTTTATGGATATGGCTCTCTATTATCCTGAACTTGGATATTACACATCTGAAAAGGAAAAAATAGGCGGTTATGGAGATTTTTTTACAGCACCTGAGCTTGACCCGATATTTGGACAACTACTGGCAAAACAGTTTGCAGAAATATTTGAAAAAGTAAATACCCAAAACTTTCAAATTGTAGAAATTGGTGCAGGAAAAGGATATTTAGCATTCGATATCCTATCAACTTTAAAAGAAGAATATCCAGATATTTTTGAGAAAACAACTTACATAATTATTGAGAAATCTCCATACCACATAAAAACCCAGAAAGATATTTTACAAGAGTTCGATAATGTAGAATGGAAACAGGACATTATAGATTTTGAAGATGAAGAAATAGAAGGAGTTGTATTTTCTAATGAGCTTTTTGATGCCTTTCCTGTTAATGTAATAAGAAAAAGAAACAATCAAATTTTTGAAATATTCATCACATTAGATGAAAACGATAATGTGATAGAAATAGAAAAACCTGCTGACGAGGAAATATTACAGTATTTACAGGAGCTAAGAATTAATATACCAGAAGGTATGACTACCGAAGTCAATTTAGATGCGAAAGACTACATAATGAAAATTGCAGATAAACTGAAAAAAGGTTATGTGATAACCATCGATTATGGATATCCTTCTAAAGAGCTTTACAAACCTTATAGGATGAAAGGAACTCTACTGTGCTATTATAAACACAGGTATTCAGAAGAATTTTATAAAAACGTTGGTCTGCAAGATATAACATCCCATGTAAATTTTTCAGCACTAAGTTATTACGGCAGGGTTAAAGGTTTGGAAACATTAGGCTTTACAGACCAGGCTCACTTTTTAACAAATTTAGGTCTTATGGAAGTATTTGAAAAACTTCAGGCAATAGGAAATTATGAAGCTTTCGAAAGAATGAATAGATTAAAGACCTTAGTAGTTCCAAAAGGTATGGGAGAAAAGTTTAAAATATTAGTGCAGTATAAGAATATAAAAAACCCCCTTATTAAGGGGCTTGAAATTCTACCTCCACAGACAGATAGATATAAACTCTAATGATGATGATGATGCTCGTGCTGAGGAACCATATTAAAGTTCTCAGAGGTAATCTTTGGTAATTTGTTATCTTCAAATAATTTTAAAACCTCTTCAACTGGAATATTTTTTTCTTGAGAAAAATAAACCTCAATATTAAATTTCTTCAAATGCCTGAAAGCACCTTCACCAATGTGATTGGTAATTACTGCTTCAACATGCTCTGTGGCAAGTTGCTCTGCTATTCCTTTTCCATTTAAATGGATATTTTCTATTACCTTTTCATTGTTACTATCTGTGTCAACAATTATAAAAAATTTAGCCTTTCCAAAAGCTGGAGATAAAACATATTTGTCTTTTTGTTTTTTAACAGGGAGTGCTATTTTCATTTTTACACCTTTTAAGTTAGTTAATATTAACTAATATTTACCTTTAAATATCAATTAAACATGATTTATATCATGTATTGAGATTATCAACTTGATAATTATCATGAAAAAAAAGTGATATATATTATTATATGGTAATGAATATAAAAAAATTGGAGGATAAAAATGGAAACTAAGATTGATGAAAAATATTTAGAAAAAATGAGAAAGTTTGCAATAAATTTTGCAGAAAAATCTGGAACCGTAGTAAATCCAAATAAGGAAGTTGCTGAGTCTGTTATAAAAGGTTTAGCTCAACACCTACAAGAGCTGGGAAGACCACTGTGTCCATGTAATTTTTACCCAAATAAAGAAGAAGAAGTAAAAAGAAGAAGATGGATATGTGCCTGTGATGAAATGCAAATATTTAAGTATTGCCACTGTCTTTTATTTGTTACACCTGAGGGACTTCCCATAACTGAATATTTGCCACCATGGCATGAAGGAAGACAGATTTATGGTCTTGTAAAAGACCCAACACCTGATAAAGGAAGAGCATTGGCAAAATTTGAGAAAATTGTAGAATATCTTAAAGAATACGTAAAAGAACACAATCTGGATATTCCAGAAGAAGAAATAATAGAATGGGCAAAAAAAGTAGCAAAGAAAAAATAATAAGAATTTTACTTGGTTTAGCTTTTACTGTTCTCGGTATACTGGGAATTATTTTACCAATCCTTCCTGGTATACCTTTTTTCATCATTGCAGCGTTTTTGTTTGGAATAATATCTGAAGAACAACTGGCAAAAGGATTAAAAAAGTTCAAAATAAAAGACGAAAAAATGGCAAAATGGACTAATAAACTTATAAACTATATCATAATAAAGTTTATACACAAAAGGCAGATAAACATATCCAGATGAATACTGCTTTAACGATAGCTGGAAGCGATAACAGTAGCGGAGCTGGTGTTCAGGCTGATTTAAAAGTGTTTAAAGACTTTAATGTATACGGATTTTCAGCAATAACAGCTTTGACTTCGCAAAATTCAACAGGAGTTAAAAATTCTTACCCTGTTCCTCAAGAAGTTCTTGATAGTCAACTAAAGACTATTTTTGAAGACTTTAATGTAAATGCTATAAAAATAGGAATGATACAGACCGCTGAAAATTTAAATGTGATTGTAGAGAACCTACATAAATTTAACGCTAAAAATATAGTTCTTGACCCTGTATTAAAATCTTCTTCAGGTAAGCTTCTACTGGAAAAAAAAGCCATAAAGATTTTAATTGACAAATTACTTCCTATTGTAGACGTTATAACTCCAAACAAAGACGAAGCTGAAGTTTTAACAGAAATAAAAATAAATGATTTAGATGATGCTAAAAAAGCCTGCATCTATTTAAAAAGTGCAGGGGCAAAAAACATACTATTAAAAGGCGGTCATTTTATATCAGAAGATTTTGTTACAGATATATTTTTCAATGGGGAGGATTTTTTTTATTTGAAATATCCTAAAATAAGATTTAGTGAAAATGTACACGGGACAGGATGCGTCTTATCTTCTGCAATTGCTGCAAATCTTTCTCTTAGAAGAGATATTTTAAAATCAGTAGAAATATCAAGAGCTTATATGCAGTATAAACTTCAAACAGCAGTAGAACTTGGGAGAAGGTATCTGTATATAGTTTAACTGCCAATCAGTTCTTTAAGTTTTTTACCTATGTCTTCTTCACGCATTAAGGCTTCTCCAATCAAAAATGCATTTACACCTGATTTATTTAAATCATCTATATCTTTTTTACTCGAAATACCACTTTCAGCCACAACTACTTCAGCTCCCCATTCTTTTAATTTAGGACACAGTTTTTTAGATTTATTTATATCTACTTTAAAAGTATCAAGGTCTCTATTATTTACTCCTACTATTAAAGCTCCGCTTTTAACGGTTACAACAGCTTCTTCTTCTGTAAAAACTTCAACAAGAGGTTCCATATCAAGGCTTCTGCCAAATTCAATTAACTGTTTTAACTTCCTTTCATCTAAGATACGAGTTATAAGTAGATAGCTGTCGGCTCCTTTTGCATAAGCTTCTAAAATCTGCCTTTCATCTATTATAAAATCTTTCCTCATTACAGGAATGTTCACTTTTTTAGAAACTGCACTTAGATACTCAATACTTCCCTGAAAATACTTTTCATCTGTTAAAACAGATATTGCAGATGCTCCATAATCTTCATAAATTTTAGCTATTTCAACAGGATTAAAGTTTTCTCTTATTACTCCTTTAGAAGGGGAAGCCTTTTTAACTTCGGCAATAATATTTACTTTTTTCTGGGAGATAGCCTTTTTAAAGTCTTTTACTTCTTTTCTATCTTTAGCTATTCTTTCAAGCTCTTTTATGTACTGCGGTGTGTATCTATCTAATTCTTCAATTTTAGTTTTTACTATTTTCTCTAATATTCCCATTTTTTACCTTATGTTTTATGTAGCTTATATCATACTATTTTAGCATTATGAAGCTGATATAATTTGTTAAACAGTTTAAAAATTTCTAAAAGGAGGTAAATCATGTCTACTATAAATAAACCAGAAATTTTAGCTCCTGTGGGACATTACGAAGGATTGGCTGCAGTTATAAAAGCAGGTGCAGATGCCATTTACATGGGATGTGGAAAAATAAACCAACGGGCAAACAAATCAATATTTGATATTGAGGACGTAAAAGAAATCAGAAAAATTACACAAGATGCTGGTGTGAGACAGTATATAGTTTTAAATTCTATTGTATTTGAAGATGACCTTCCTTACATAAATGAAACACTTGAACAACTTAAAGAAATTGGAGTTGACGCAGTTATAGGTTGGGATATGGCTGTATTATCCAGGTCTATAGAACTTGGTATCGAAACTCATCTTTCTACAATGGCGTCTGTTTCAAACTCACAAGCTGCAAAGTTTTATGAAAAAATGGGAATAAAAAGGGTTGTTCCAGCACGAGAAGTAAAACTTGAAGGGCTTTTAGATATAAAAAATAAAACTAACTTAGAAGTTGAG
>CAZEYS010000032.1:0-16636 GCA_964516095.1 uncultured Aquificales bacterium | reverse complement strand
GGGTCAAAACAAGCGACCCACGCCGATGGGTGGTTTTGTCTGAACGTAGTGGGATATAAAGAGTAGTCTGCTAAACAACTTCCACATAGGAATTCTCCTGTTTTGTCTGAACGTGGTGGGATATAAAGTCTAATGCTTCGCCAATATCTACTTTCACTTTAACAGGTTTTGTCTGAACGTAGTGGGATGTTTGCATTTGTTTGCATAATGTGATATTTTTCATGTATAATTTTAATAAGAATAAGGTTAATAGAAATTAACTTTTTATGAAATAGATTGAATGCAGATGAACCTTAAAAACCGTGGGGAGGGGGGTTTGTCTGAACATTGTGAGATATAATCAAAATTTATATCAACTGCAGTACTACTTCATTCCATCCTTCACTTGCAGGTTTCTTTGATTTAATCAGATTTGGTAAGCTTATATTCTCATATGAACCGTCTTTTTTAGGAATTAATACCGGAATATCAACTTCTTTTAACATTGGAATATCATTTTTGCTGTCTCCGAGGGCAATTGTTTTAACCTTATTTTTAAGATTTTTTTCAAAAATATCTTTTAACAGTTTTACAGCTTTTCCTTTATCCTGGTCTTTTCCAATTAAATGATAAAATCTCCCGCCTTGTGTTATTTTTAAACCTTGCTTTAGTGCAATACTTTCTAATTCTGGAATTTGTGACGGATCTTTTATTAAAAAAGGCTCAGTGTACTCTCTTTCTTTCGCAAGTCTTGCTTTTTCTATAGAAAGGTTAGTTAACTTTGCTATTTCTTCTACAGATAAATCCCCAAAACCCAAAAGTCCAAACTGTTTTTTATATTTTTTTATAAAATTTCTTATCTCCTTATAAGGCTTTCCAAGTTCTATCACCGAATATTTGCCTTTTTCTTTGGCGTTCTCGAATTTAAAATTTCTATACCCTTTTGGAAAGAAAATAGCAGCTCCATTTTCTACAATAAAAGGCTCATTTATATTTAGCTGGTCTATTAACTGTTCAACTTCTTTTCGTGTTTTACTGGTAACTATTATAAGAGGTATTCCCTTTTCTCTAATTTTATGAAGTGCAGGAGCCGCCTTCTCAAAAGAGTAAGTATCGTGTTCCAAAAGAGTAGCATCTAAGTCAGTAAAAATAATTGTTTTCATATTTAAAAAATTAAACTTAGACCTTTAAATTCTTAATATATGTATTATAATGTATTTTGAACATAATAAAAAACAAAATGGAGGAACATAAATTGGCTGTAGAAGATTTTAATATAGTTGATGGACTTTACTATACCAAAGACCACCTATGGGTTAAACTTGAAGGTACGGAAGATGCTGTTATTGGGATTACAGATTATGGTCAACATCAAGTTGGCGATGTTGTTTATGTAGAACTTCCAGAAGTTGGTAAAGAAGTGGAAGCTGGAGAAAAAGTTGCTTCAGTGGAGTCTATAAAGGCTATTGTTGATATATTTTCACCACTCACCGGCCAAATAATATCTGTGAATGAAGATTTAAAAGAAGAACCTGACCTTATAAATACAAGCCCTTATGAAGATGGCTGGATTTATGAAATAAAAATGAAAGACCCATCGGAAGTTGAAGACTTGATGACAGCTGAAGATTACAGAGCCTATCTTGAAGAAATAGAAGAGGAAGAAGAAGAGGAATAAAATGGCCTACTTCTTAATCAATGCCTATGGAAAAGATAGAACAGGGATAGTAAGAGATGTTTCTAAAGTTTTATATGAGCTTGGATTTAACCTTGAAGATTCCACTATGGCAAAGCTTGCCGATGAGTTTACAATCATGCTTATAGTCGAAGGAGATAAAACGTTAGAAGAAATCAAAGATGCATTTAAACCCCTCAACGAATCAGGGCTCACTGTGAATATAAAGCAAGTGGAAAAACCTGAGGAAAAGGAAAAAAATCTATTTAAACTGGTTGTTTACGGAGCAGATAAACCAGGTATTGTTTACAATGTAAGCGATGTACTTTCAAAGAAAGGAATAAACATAACAGATATGACTACACAAAAATCTGGTGAACTTTATATTCTGCTTACAGATGTTGAAGTACCTGACAATATAACAGAAGAAGAATTATACAAAGAAATAGAAGACCTGAAAGAACAGCTTGGCATAGATATGAACCTCGAAAAAATAGAAACAGTAGAGATGTAGAAAATGAAAAAATTAGAAATTCTTAAGTATCCTGATGAAAGATTAAAAAAAATTTCTGTGGAAGTAAAAAATTTTGACAAAGAATTTAAAGAATTTGTAGATAATTTAATCTTCACAATGTATAACTCTCCTGGTGGGGTTGGCATCGCAGCTCCACAGGTAAATAAACACATAAGAACAATAGTAGTAGACGCATCACATTATAAACATAAAAAAAATAAACTAAACCACGGGTTGATGGTTCTTTCAAATCCTAAAATAATAGCTACAGATGGAGAAATAATAATACGTGAAGGATGTATGAGTGTTCCAGATTACACTGGTAATGTAAAAAGACACAACTGGATAAAAGTACAGGCTCTTGATATAAATGGAAATCTTATAGAATTTGATACAGAAGGTTTTGAAGCAGTAGTTATACAGCATGAGATAGACCACTTAAACGGGAAGCTATTTATAGACAGAGTTTCCTCACCTAAGGATATATTCAAAAGAAAGGTTTATAAAAAGTAGCTAATAACTTTTTCTACAGTTAAGGAGGATTTTTATGAAAAAATTTTTAACAATTTTTATTTTTCTTTTCTTTGTAACATTTAACTTGTACGCTGCAGAAAATTATGCGTATGTGGATTTAATAAAAGCAATGAACCAGTCTAAAACTGGACAGAAAATGCAAAAAGAAATAGAGGATAAGTTTAACTATTATAAAACCCAAGTAGAAAAAATACAAAAACAGATAAGGGAAATACAAAAACAACTTGAAAGTCCTCTTTTAAGTGATAAAGCCAAATTAGAAAAACAAGCACAAATAAGAAAATTAGAAAGACAGCTTCAACAATTAACAGTTAAAGCTCAGACTGATTTGAATAAGATGAAAGCAGAATATGAAAAGAATTTAATTGAAAAAATAAAGGCAGTTGCAAAAAGTTATGGAGATAAACATAATTTAAACATCGTTTTCACAAATGGAATGTTTGGGATAGTACTGTATGCTGATAAAAAAATAGATATAACAGATAAAATAATAAAATTATTAGATGGTCAAAGAAATGAGAATAAGTAAAATTGCAGAACTGTTTAACGGAAAGCTTATAAATTACAGTGAAGATAAAGATATAAAAGGAGTAGCCAGTTTATTTAACGCCACAGAAGATGATATTACATTCTTATCAGATAAAAGGCTACAGGATCTTCTAAAAAAAACAAAAGCTGCAGCAGTTTTAGTTAAACAGCCAGTTGAAAACGCATCAATTACCCAAATAGTAGTAGAAAATCCCCAAAACGTATTCTATAAACTTATAGATATTCTCTACCCTGAAGAAAAACTAAAACCCCGTAGAGCAAAAACTGCCAAAATCGGAAAAAACGTAGAAATAGGAGATAATGTTTATATTGGAGATTACGTTGTAATAGAAGATAACGTCAAAATAGGAAATAATACCATCATATATCCTTTTACATTTATAGGAAAAAATACACAGATAGGTAACGATTGTATCATCTATCCAAGAGTAACTGTGTATAAAGACGCAAAAATAGGTAATAGAGTAATTATCCACTCAGGGGCTGTAATAGCCGGAGATGGTTTTGGATATTATCAGGAAAATGGAGTACATCATAAAATAAAACATATTGGTAAAGTTATAATAGAAGACGATGTTGAAATTGGAGCAAACACAACTATAGACAGAGCTATGCTTGACGAGACTGTTATTAAGCAAGGAACTAAAATAGACAATTTAACTATGATAGCCCACAACGTTCAAGTTGGAGAAAACTGCATAATAGTAAGTCAAGTTGGGATTGCTGGTAGCTCAAAAGTAGGGAACAACTGTATACTTGCAGGTCAGGTTGGAATTGCAGACCATGTAAATATAGCAGATAACGTAATAATAACGGCAAAATCTGGTGTTGGAAAAAATATAGAAAAGCCAGGAGTATACGGTAGTGGGATAAATGCTGTTGAATGGTCAAAATGGAAAAAGATACTATTTTTACTATATAAGCTTCCTGAAATTGTGAAAAACTTAAGGAAGTGAGGATTAAGCATGAAAATAAAAGTAAACGGTGAAGAAAAAGTTTTCGATAAAGACTCAATGACAATTTCAGAACTTGTGAAAACTTTAGGTATAAAAGCTCCAAATTTTGCTGTTGCTGTAGGAATGGATGTTATACCAAAAAGTGAATATGAAACGTATAAAATAAAAGATGGAGATAATGTCGAAATAGTAACTTTCGTTGGTGGAGGCTAATTTGAACAAAGTTATAGAGAGTTTAAAACCTTACCCAATGGAAGAACTCAATAGAATTAAAAATCAGTTAATCCAAAAAAATATCCCGATTTACGACTTTGGTACAGGAGACCCAAAAGAGCCTACTCCAGAGTTTATAAGAAAAGCTTTAATAGAGGCTGTTCCTGAAGTATCACAGTATCCATCAGTTGCTGGAAGAAAAGACTTTCGTATGGCAGTAGCAGACTATTTAAAAAGAAGGTTTAACGTTCAGCTTGATCCTGAAACCCAAATAATACCTTCAAATGGTTCAAAAGAAGCTATATTTCACTTTCCTTTAGTTTTTATTGACCCTGAGGAAGAAAAAAATTATGTAATTTTTGGAACACCTGCCTATCCTGTTTATGAAAGAGGAACCTTATTTGCAAATGGGAATGTTTATCCTGTAAAACTTAAAGAAGAAGATAAATTTTTACTTAGACTGGATAAAGTTCCACAAGAAATACTGAAAAAGACAAAAATAGTATGGATAAACTATCCTCACAATCCAACTGGAGCTACAGCAGATAAAGAGTATCTAAAAGATATTTATCAAATATGCAAAGAAAACGATATTATCCTATGCAGTGATGAATGTTATGCTGAAATTTACTTCGAAGAAAAAGATAGACCTCCATCTATTCTTGAAATAGGTGAAGATAACGTTGTGGCATTTCACTCCCTTTCAAAAAGAAGCGGGATGACTGGATATAGAACAGGTTTTGTAGCTGGTGACGAAAAGATAATCCAGAAATACAAAAAGTATAGAGCTTCTTTTGGTGTTGCCACACCAGATTTTATACAACAAGCTGCAAAGGCTGCATGGTCTGACGACAAACATGTCAAGGAAAGAAATAACATCTTCAACCAAAAAAGAAACTTATTTATAGACTTTTTCAATAGAATAGGTCTGGAATACTTATATCCAAAGGCTACCTTTTATTTTTGGATTAAATCTCCTAAAAATATACCTGTAAAAGAGTACGTAAAGGCCTTACTTGAAAATGGAATTATTACCTCTCCAGGTGAAAATTTTTGTGCTGGAACACAAATCAGTGAAAATAAATGTGAAAGTGAGTATTTCAGAATAGCCTTGGTGCCAACTTTAGAGGACTGCAAAAAGGCAATAGAAATCTGGGAAAAGGTTCATAAAAGTTTAGTAGGGGCATAAAGCCCCATCTTTTTACCTGGATAGTAAATTCAAAGAGAATTCTTTATTGTTAAAAAGGTCTATAGAATAGTTATCCCAGAAAACACATGTTCCACCAGCTATAAATTTTCCATTGCTTTCAGGATGAACATACTCTGCAAAAAATAAAGTTTCTTCCTCGAGTTTAGATTCTGCTGTATCTTCGCCGTGAACTAAAGGTCTAACTTCTGCCTTTGTTGTAATTAAGGTATCTGTACAGGCAAGCATTACTTTTTTAATATTATCTGGTAAGTTGTATAAATCTGATGTAACTATAAATAAATTGTCATTGTCATAATTATTAACGTTATCTACAACAATATCTCCGTTGAATTTAATTCCAAATCTTTCTGCGAGAGTATTACATGTATCTGCTATTCTATCTTCATTTTTGTAGTATGCAAAAATACCAACAGTTTTACCTTTCTTAACTAATTCTTCTATAAAATCTGCCTCTTCTTTAGAGAAAGGTATTTCTGGATAGTTAAAAACTATAGTATCGTAGTTTGCAAGTTTTTCAAACTCATCAACTTCATCTACGGTCATACCGGCTTCTTTTATGTACCTTTGAAGTTTTGAAAAGTAATAATGGTCAGATATTATGAATTCCTGATGAGACACGCTCCATCCAATTTTTCTCAAGATAAAACCTCCTTTTTCTTTTTATTATATCATTTTAACTTTTTATTATTTGATTGAAGGTATTTTGCTAAGAATTTACCTGTCCAGGATTTAGGATTTTTCATTATGTCTTCAGGTGTACCTGTTGCTACAATCTGTCCTCCTTTGTCTCCTCCCTCAGGCCCAAGATCTATAATCCAATCAGCGTTTTTGATAACATCAAGATTGTGCTCTATTACTACAACTGTGTTTCCTTTTTCAACAAGACGGTTTAAAACCTGGATTAGTTTTTTTACGTCATGGCTGTGTAAACCTGTAGTGGGCTCATCTAATAGGTATAAGGTTTTTCCTGTGTCTCTTTTTGAAAGTTCCCGTGAAAGTTTTATTCTTTGAGCTTCTCCCCCTGAGAGGGTTGTTGCAGGTTGTCCTAATTTGATATAGTCAAGTCCAACATCATAAAGTAATTTTAGTTTATTTCTTATAGATGGGATATTCTGGAAAAATTCAAGGGCTTCTGCTACAGTCATATCCAATACATCGGCAATGTTTTTGCCTTTATACTCTATAGATAAGGTTTCTTTATTGTATCTTTTTCCCCCACATACATCACATGTAACATACACATCTGGTAAAAAATGCATTTCTATCTTTACAACACCGTCTCCTTTACAGGCTTCGCACCTTCCTCCTTTCACATTAAATGAAAATCTGCCAGGTGTGTACCCTCTTAACTTTGCTTCAGGGGTAGAAGCAAATAAGTTTCTAATAATATCAAATACTTTTGTATATGTGGCAGGGTTTGAACGGGGAGTTCTACCTATAGGAGACTGGTCTACATTAATAACTTTGTTTATGTGTTCCCATCCTTCTATACTGTCATGCTTGCCTACAAAATCTACTTTATAACCGAAGTGTTCGTTAGCAGCATTTAAAAGTATGTCATAAATAAGGGTTGATTTTCCACTTCCAGAAACTCCTGTAACTGCTACAAATACTCCAAGTGGTATTTCAACATCTATATTCTTCAAATTGTGTTCTTTAGCACCTTTTATTACTAATTTTTTATTTTTATCTATTTTTCTACGTTGTTTTGGCACTTCAATTGTATACTTACCTGATAGATATTTACCTGTTAGAGAGTTTTCATTATTCATTATTTCCTCAGGTGTTCCTTGAGCGACTACTTCTCCTCCAAAAGCACCACTACCAGGCCCCATATCAATTATATAATCGGCTTCTTCTATTGTTTCTGGGTCGTGTTCTACTACAATAACTGTGTTATCTAAATCACGAAGATTTTTTAAAGTATTTATAAGTTTTTCAGTGTCTCTTGGATGAAGCCCTATAGAAGGCTCATCTAATACATATAAAACTCCACTTAATTTTGAGCCAATTTGGGTTGCAAGTCTTATTCTCTGTGATTCTCCACCTGAAAGTGTCGTTGCTGTTCTATCTAATGTCAAGTAATCAAGACCAACGTCCAGTAAAAATTTAAGTCTTTCCTTTATTTCTTTTACTATTTTTTCTGAAATAATCTTCTCTTTATTTGATTTTTCTTGTTTTTCATAATCTAAGAAAAACTCGTAGGCTTGTCTTATGCTCATTCTGGTTATATCCCATATGTTCTTTCCATTTACCAGTACATATAAGGCTTCTTGTTTTAGACGGGATCCTTTACAGACTGGGCACGTAACTTCTTTAATATACTTTTCCAGTTCTGCTTTCTGTTTTTCGTTATCTGTATCAAGGTATTTTCTTTCTAAATGTGTAACTATGTCAAATAAAAGCTCATCTTTTAATTGTTCTGGTAAATCTTTAAATTTTGTGAATTTATGTATGTCGTGATAGTAGATAAAATCATAAATCATATTCTTGATATATTTAAAGTAGAAACTGTCTGTAATTCTGAAGGCCTCTATAACGGCTCTATTTGGGTCTACTAATTTGTCTATGTCTATTTTATGAATTATTCCTAAACCTTTACACTCAGGACATGCTCCGTATGGGCTGTTGAAGGAAAATAACCGTGGAGATATTTCTGAAATTGAAAATCCATGTTCTGGACAGGCAAACTTCTCACTAAATACCAAGTCTTCATTTTTTGAAAGGTTATTAACTATTACAATACCGTCTGCAATTTTTAAAGCCTGTTCTATGCTGTCAACAAGTCTGCTTCGTACACCATCTTTAAGTACTATCCTGTCTACAACAATTTCTATTGTATGTTTTTTATTTTTTTCAAGTTCGGGAACTTCTTCTATGCTGTATATATTACCATCTACACGTACACGTGGATATCCCATTTTTTGTATTTTTTCTAAAATATCTTTGTGCTGTCCTTTTTTACCTCTAATTACTGGAGCTAAAATCTGAAGTTTACTTCCTTCTTCTAAAGACAAAATCTGTTCAACGATTTCTTCTGGAGATTGAGAAGAAATTGGATTTTTACATTCTGGACATATCGGTTTTCCCACTCTTGCAAATAATAGTCTTAAGTAGTCATATATTTCTGTTATTGTTCCGACGGTAGAACGGGGATTTTTTGATGTTGTTTTTTGGTCTATGGCTATCGCAGGAGAAAGGCCTTCTATACTATCAACATCAGGTTTTTCCATTAAACCTAAGAACTGGCGAGCATATGCTGATAAACTTTCAACGTATCTTCTCTGTCCTTCAGCGTATATTGTGTCAAAGGCCAAAGATGATTTACCAGACCCTGAAGGACCTGTTATTACAACAAGTTTATTTTTTGGAATTTCCACATTTATATTTTTAAGGTTATGCTGGCGTGCCCCTAAAACAACAATTTTATCCATTTAAACCTCATAATTGTAGTTGTGTTGTCTAAAAAGATAAAATATGAATTATAAATGAAAATTTCAAATTACGAAGGTTTTCTGAAAATAGCGTATATTGAAGGTATTATTATTAAAGTAAGTATGGCAGATGAGATAATACCTCCTATCATTGGGGCAGCTATTCTCTGCATTACTTCTGAGCCTACACCCGATATATACATTAGTGGAATTAAACCTGCCAGTATAGTTGCAACAGTCATCATTTTGGGTCTTACCCGTAAAACTGAGCCTTCATATATTGCTTCAAAGAACTGTTTTTTAGTTAGTTTCTTGTATTTTTCTTTCTTATTTTTTACTGCATTTTCTATGTATAGAACCATAACTATCGCTGTTTCTGCTGCAACCCCTAAAAGTGCTAAGAACCCAACTACCACAGCTATACTCATATTAAAATGTAAATAACTTACATACCATAGACCTCCAAGCACTGCAAATGGTAAAGAAAGAAGAACTATAAGAGTGTTTGTTAGGTTTTTGAACACGATGTAAACCAAAACAAAAATTATTAGAATACTGAGAGGTATTACAAATTTTAATCTTTCTTTTGCATGTTTTAAATACTGGCTTTGTCCAGCCCATTCTATAAAATATCCTGGAGGTAAATTTATACTTTTAAGTACCTGCTGAGCTTTTTTCACATAATCTTCTGGAGCTACATCAGGTTGAGGAGTTAGGTATATATAAACAACTTTCATACCTTTTTCTGATTTTATCACTGAAGGCTGTTCATCAAGATAAACATTAGCTATAGCTTTTAGAGGTATTCCTCTATTAAAAGGAGTTGGTATAACTATATTTTTGATGGCTTCTACATTTGTTCTGTAGTCATAAGGAAATCTTATAATAATAGGATATCTTTCTAATCCTTTATAAAATGTGGAAACAGGTATTCCTCCTATAGCTACCTGTATAACTCTTTCTACGTCTTCAGCATTTAATCCGTATCTTGCAAGCTTATTTTTATCAATTTTTATGTTTAAATAATAGCCATTTGCCACTCTATCGGCAAAAACTGAAAGACTTTCTGGCATGTTTTGCAGTTTCTTTTCTATACTCTCGGCTACTTTTTGAAGTTTATTCAGATCATCACCGTACAGTTTTATTCCAAGAGGAGTTCTTATACCAGTTAAAAGCATATCTATTCTTCCTCTTATTGGATATGTCCAGCTGTTTGTTAATCCAGGTACTTTTAGTTTGGCCTCCATTTCCTGCATCAGGCTTTGATAAGTCTCCCCCTCTCTCCAATACTTTTTGGGTTTGAATGTTATTATTGTTTCTATCATAGATAGAGGAGCTGGATCTGTTGCAGTGTCTGCTCTTCCAGCTTTTCCAAACACTGTATCAACTTCTGGAAAAGAGGCTATTATCTTGTCTGTAAGTTGAGTGATTTTTCTTGCCTCATCTGCAGAAATTCCAAAAGGTGTCACAGGCATATACATAAATGTTTCTTCGTTTATCATAGGCATAAATTCCCAGGACAGTTTTTTGTATAACGGATAAATAGCTGATATTGCAAGAATGGTGATTATCAATATAGCATATCTTAACTTTAATGAAATTTTAATTAATGGCGAGTACAGTTTTATCAATACCCAGTTTATAGGATTTTTTGTTTCTGGAATTATTTTCCCCTTTATAAACCATACCATAAATATAGGAACGACAGTTATAGCAAGTATAGATGCACTTAACATTGTAAATGTTTTAGTGTATGCAAGTGGTTTAAAAAGAAGTCCTTCCTGACCTGTAAGAGCAAAAACAGGCAAAAATGAAACAACTATAATAAGCAGTGCAAAGAATATAGGTTTACCTACTTGTTTTGATGCTTCTATTATTGCTTTAACCCTGTCAGCTTCAGACAAAGCTCCTTTTTCTTTTTTAACTTTTTCCAAAAACTTGTGGGCATTTTCTACCATGACTATTGCTCCATCAACAAGAGCGCCAATAGCAATCGCTATTCCACCTAAGGACATTATGTTGGAGGTTATTCCTAAGAGCTTCATAAATAAAAATCCAAACAAAACAGCAAGCGGAAGAGTAAGTATTATGACTAAAGAACTTCTAAAATGAAGTAAAAAAATCATAACAACAATAGCAACTATAAAACTCTCTTCAAAAAGTGCTCTTTTTAACGTAGAAATAGCTTTTTCTATTAATTGAGACCTATCATAGGTAGGTATTATCTTTATATCTTCTGGCAGACTTTTTGATATTTCTTTAAGTTTTTCTTTTACTTTCTTTATAACTTGATAGGCGTTTTCACCAAATCTCATTACTACAATTCCACCTACAACTTCACCAAGTCCGTTCAGGTCAACAAGTCCTCTTCTTGGCATTGGAACTAATTCCACTTTAGCCACATCCTTTATCCTGATAGGAACAGCATTTTTGTCTATCTTTATAGTTAAATTGCTAATTTCATTGATATTCTTTATATATCCTAACCCTTGGATTATGTACTCAAATCCATTTTTTTCAATAACTCTACCACCGACGTCATTATTGTTGTTTTTTATTGTTTTTAAGATGTCTTTTATCGATAAATCATAAATTCTGAGTTTTTGAGGGTCTACAGTTATCTGATATCCTTTAACAAATCCACCAACTGAGGCAACTTCAGCAACTCCGTCTACTCCTAAAAGAGCGTATTTTAAGTACCAATCTTGTAAGGTTCTAAGTTGCCAGAGATTTCTTTTTTGGGAGTAAAGGGCGTATTCATAGACCCAGCCTACTCCTGTAGCATCAGGTCCTATTGTGATTTGGGCTCCTTTCGGCAGTTTGTCTTTTATTTGAGATAGATATTCTAATACTCTACTTCTTGCCCAGTATATATCAGTGTTTTCTTTAAATATTACATAAATTCTGGATGTTTCAAAAGAAGATACACCTCTCACTGTTTCAATGTTTGGAGCCGACAGAAGCGTAGAAACTATTGGATATGTAATCTGGTCTTCTATGACAGAAGGTGATTGACCTGGCCATTTTGTATAAATTATAACCTGAGGTGGAGATAGGTCAGGTATAGCATCTAAAGGAGTATTTTTCAAAGCCCAAAAAGAGGCTCCAACTAAAATCAAAAGAAAAGATAAAACTATTATCTTATTTTTTACTGACCATTCTATAATTCTTTCTATCATCTTTTTACCCTTTAATGATGATGCATCTGGTGTTTAGTAAATGAAGTTTTGTATTTTCCTCTAAGCTGGGCATCTGCATCTAAAAGGAACAGTGAAGAGTTTGCAACAACCATACCTTCATGCACTCCTTTCTTAATTTCATAATATCCATCCACATATCTTCCAACTTTTATAAATACAGGTTCAAAAAGACCTTTTTCTCTTTCCCAGAATACTATCTGTCTTTTTCCTGTATCCAGAACCGCAGTTTCCGGAAGAGCGAGAACTTTACCTAAAGGTATTTTTAAGAACACTTTTGAGTACATTCCTGGAAAGAATTGATAGTTTTTATTATCTATAACAACTCTTACGTTTAAAGTTCTATTTTTGAAATCCATCATAGGGTAAATATAATCAATCTTTCCATGTATAATTTTGTCTGGATATGCTTCAAACCGTATATCTATGTGTTCACCTACCTTGATAAAAGGTAAATCCTGTTCATAGATTTTGACCAATAACCATAATTTTTTGTGTTTAGCTATTCTAAACAATGGTTTTCCTGCTTCAACTCGTGACCCAAGATAAACATACTTTTCCATTATCCAGCCATCATATGGAGAATACAGGGTCATTGTTTTGAAAACTTTATGGGTTTTTTTTAGATTTTCTATCTGTTTTTTGGTAATATCCCAGTAAAGAAGTCTTTTATATGCAGCATCGTATAGCTCCTGAGCAGACTTTTTTAATGTTGTATCTGAGGAATTTTTTATTTTATTCAAATAATCATAGGCTCTGAGAAATTCTTCCTGTGCCGAAACAAGTTCAGGACTATAAATTTTCACAAGAGGCTCACCTTTTTTTACATATTTCCCTGTAAAATCTGCATAAAGCTTTTCAACATATCCATTTATCTTAAAGGTTATATCTTTAAGGTCATTTTCAGGATGTACCACATCAGCATAAGTTTCTATAGTTTTGGTAAGGTTTATCCTTCTTACTACTGTAGTATCTATGTTAAATAATTGTTCCACAGAATAGGCGTTTATTGGTCTGGTTGTAGGTTTAGGAAGGTCTTTAGAGTATACCGGTCTTTCTTCTGGTTCTATTAATCTTTTTAACCAATATTCAAGCAAATCACTTTTATTGACAAACAAAGCTACTGAAACTCCCCCTAAAAAAGCAATTAAAATTAAAATTAGAACTTTTACAGCTTTTTTCATTTTAGTTCTCCTGTTAGCTTCATTAACTTTTTAAGGGCTATATTGTAATCTGCAGTTTCATCTATAAGCTTTAATTTCACATCAAGAATTTGATTTAAAGATGTTAATACATCAAAGATATTTTTCTTTCCTACCTGATACTCAGATATAACACTTTCATAAACATTCTGGTTTTGGGGCAAAAGATAATCATTTAGTATTTTATAGGTTTCGTATAACGAATTTATCCTATACAAAGTGTCCTTTATCTCAAATTGAACTTTATTTTTTGCATCCTGTAGTTCTTTCTTTATCTTACTTAATAAAAATACTTCTTCTAAAACCTTTTTATCCTGTCTATATTTTTTCCACGCAGGAATATTAAAACTTACTCCAAACGATACATAATCTCTAAAACCCTGCCTGTATGAATAACTTGCAAAAAACTTAAAGTCTGGTTTATATCCAAGTTTTGCAAGTTTTAATCTTTCTAAGCTTTCCTTCTCTTTTGTTTTAAATATTAAAAGAAATGGATTATTTGCATAAGCTTTTTTGATGTATTTACTATCTTCAGATATCTTAAAGGGCTTTTTAGGTTTTATGGATACTTCTTTTATGTCTGAGTAGCTCAAATATTTTAATCTCTCTATAAGGCTTTTGCGTTGCTGTTTTAGATTTTCTTCTTTTATTAGAAGTTTTGAATAAAATGTATAGGCATTAAATACTGCTGTTTGGGATACTTTACCAACACTGTAAAGGGTATTTGAAAAATCTATCAAATGCCTTGCAACATTTTTATAGTCTTTGACTATTTTTAATTTTTCTTTTATCTGCCAGTATCTAAACGCAGTTGTATATATATTGAATATAATGTTAAGTTTTTCATTCTGAAGTTTATAAAAGGTTTCTTCATACATATTTTTTACTATTTTCCTTTTTATCTTTAACTTTTTTAGCCACGGTACTTTTTGGGATAAACCAATGTTAAAAGTCTGCATAGGTTCTATGTTTCTGGATAATGGTTTATAAAAAAGCTGTATATCGTTGAGAGAAATATTTACAACAGGGTCTTGTAAACTTCCTTCATACACTTGCTTTTGCTTATATGCTTTTAGCTGATTTTCAATCGCTTTAAGTCTGGGATTGTTATGGATAGCTTTTTCTATTAATTCTTCTATGCTTTCGGCATATACTATAAACGGTAGTAATAAAAGCCAAAAAATATATTTTCTCATTACATTAACCCACAGAAGCACGTTCTATATACATTTACAATAACAGTAGCTAAAAAGATGAAAATTAATACTAAATAGTAAAACTTTGAAAGCTCTATTTTTTTCTCATGAAAGTGTATCTGTAACCTATCAAGTGTGAAAGTGTTCATCATTAAATTACTGTTTCTCATCTCTTTTATATTTAAAAGTGTATATGCTAGATTTTCCATTGTTATGAATTTTAGAGCATTTTTATCAGCCTCAACTTCAAGTTCAAGTAAGGCATTTTTTAGAAATTCTTTTTTTTGTGGTAGAAAAAGCAAATTATAACTAAAGTTAATTATTAACAGCTTAAGGCTATGAAAGTTTTTCAAATGCCCTATTTCATGATAAAAAATGGCTTTTAAGCTATCTTTAGATAGTTTTTTTAATGCTCCCTCTGAAATAAAGATTTTATTAAACATATTAAAGGCTATGACAGTTTCGTCTTTTATTAGATATAAATTCTTATACTGTTTTGATTTTATCTTTTTTAAAGCATTTAAAAGCTGAAAACCTGTAAAAATATCTTTAAAAAGATTAACAGAAGCTTTAATCAAAAAAATAGACATAACAGAAGTTAGAAGTAGATAGAAAAATACATTTAGATGATTTTCCAAAAAATCTGTAAAATTCATTACTGAAAAACAGGCTTTTAAATCATAAATCCATAAATTTACATTCTTTAAAAGACTTATATACAGATACAAATAAATAGTTATTAGCAAAAGACTGTATACAAAATATTTATTTTTCATCTTTGAGCCTTTTTTCTATCAAGCTTTTAATCTTTCGTATTTCCTCTTCTGGTAGTTCTTCTATAACTCCTTCAAACGCTGAAACCACTGTAGATGGTTTTTCTCTTATTATTTCCTTTACTACCTTTTTTGCGAGCTCTTTTTCAAACTCTTCTTTTGTTAGAGTTGGGTAGTATCTATAACCTTTTCCTTCTTTTTCTCTCTGTAATATACCTTTTTTATAAAGTCTGTCCATTACTGTCATTATAGTAGTGTAAGCAAACTTATCTTTTAAAGCTTCTTTTACCTGTGATACAGTTGCACTTTTTTTATCCCATATTATATTCATCACTTTTTCTTCAAGTTCACCGAAAGGGGAAGGTTTACTACCTTTTAATCTTAAGCTTCTTAATCCTTTTTTAAAAAAATCCAATTTTCATCTCCTATAATGTAAATCCAAATTTAAACGATACTTTCTGATTGCCTTTTTCTGCTGTAATAGTTATTTGCCATGTTCCTGCCATAGAAAGGTTAACCTTAGCTTCATAGTATGATCCTTTATCCTCAACGGGATAATCGAAACTCATTTCAGGCATTCCTGGCATTGGGGGCATATAACCATTAACACTAACATTAGCTCCAGTTAAAAGTTTTCCATCTGGTTTGTATATTTTTATCTTCCATATATTTATTCCAACATGAGGAGGCTGGTCTGAGAGTATTACTGCTTTATATCCACCTGAAACAAGCTCTTTTTTAAACGCTGCTTTCTGCTGACAGGAAAGTGCAACCAATAAGGACACTATAAAAAATGGGAAAATATACTTTACAACTCTCATTATTTTCTCCTTTAAGTTAATTCTTTAATAATGTTATCTATAACCTTTTTAACTTCTTCTGATATTTCTTTAGCCTTTGGATTGTCAAACTGTTCAACAAGTTTATTCACATTATAAGTTGAAATTTTTACATTATTGTCTTCTTCTATTACAGTTATCTTACAGGGCATAAAGTTTGAAATTAAACTTTCCTGCTCTATCATATCTTTTGCAAAAGCCGGATTACATATTTCAAACACAGTTATTCTTTTCGATATTGGATGACCTTTTTCTTCTAAGAGTTTATGAAATTCATAAGTTTTTAAAACTCCAAATTTATTTTCTTTACATACCTGTTCAACTTTCGATACAACTTCATCAAAACTTTTTTGAGTTTCTACTTC
>CAZEYS010000031.1:0-17112 GCA_964516095.1 uncultured Aquificales bacterium | reverse complement strand
AGCTATGGTTAAAGACTTTAACCTCCGTATATACGGGGAACAAGCACCTGAGGGAGAAATATATCTTTCAGGTGAAAACCCGAGAGGAGAATTAGGATATTACATAGTCAGCAAAGGAGACGGAAAACCCTATAGATTGAGAATACGTTCAGGAGCTTTTTACAATTTACAAATATTCCCAGAACTTATAAAAGGAAGGACTATAGCTGATGCAGTAGTTATACTTGGAAGCCTGGACCCAGTTGTCGGAGAAACAGATAGATAAAATCAAACAGTGTTTAATTTTCTAAAACATTGTGTTAATATTTTTTAACCAAAATAAAAAACGAATATAGAGGCTTCAGATGAAAGAGCTCATCCTTACAAGTTTAGCGATAGGGGTAAAGTCTGTAATCTTTATAATAGGGATGTTTTTACTGGCAGCTTATTTAACATGGATTGAAAGAAAATTTGCAGGACATATTCAACAAAGACCTGGACCATTACACGTTGGTTGGCACGGGTTGCTTCAACCTATAGCTGATGCTTTAAAAGTACTCACAAAAGAAGATATTGTCCCAGAAGGAGTGGATAGATTTCTCTTCTATCTTGCCTCATTACTCGCCTTTGTACCAGCCATAATGATACTTGCTGTAGTTCCATTTGGAGAACCTATAAATATATTTGGAGTGGAAATAAAGCCCTATATTACCGATTTAAATGTAGGTCTTATACTGGCACTGGCATTTGGTAGTATATCTATTTATGGTGTGATTTTTGCCGGTTGGGCATCAAACTCAAAATATCCAATGATAGGAGGTCTCAGAAAAGCTGCAGTTTTAATTGGTTATGAAGTTGCCCTTGGATTTGCAATGGTAGGCCCAATTATGCAAGCTGGAACTCTTTCTTTAAAAGGAATAGTTGAAGCGCAGCAGGGATTATGGTTTATAATTCCTAATATTTTAGGATTTGTAGTAGTGTTATTTGCTATACTCGCAGAAACAGGAAGAACACCTTTTGATGTTCAGGAAGCTGAAGCAGAACTTGTATCTGGATATAACACTGAATATTCTGCTATGAAATTTGGTTTATTCCCACTGGCTGAATGGTATATAGCTACTTTTGTACTCAGTGCTATAGCTGTAATATTATTCTTTGGCGGATGGAACGGTCCTCACATCTTTGGACCTTTATCTCCATTTATCTGGTTCTTACTAAAGCTGGGTATGATGTTTATGTTTTTCTTATGGGTTCACTGGACATTACCAAGATACAGAGTTGACCAAATAACAGAAATAGCATGGAAAGTGATGTTACCTTTATCTATTCTTAACATTTTGATAGTTGCTATCTGGATAATGATATTTGGATAAAAATGGTAAAAATAAAATACTTAGATAGACCCAGTCTTTCGAATACGGAAAGGTTCTTCTTCATAGACTTTATAAAAGGAATGAGTATAACTATAAGAAATTTCTTTAGAAAAACTATTACTACTAAATATCCTTATGAAAAACTGACCCCTCCGAAGAGATTTAGGGGAACCCACGCTCATAGAGTAAAAGATGGAAAAGAACCACCTTCATTTTTGGCAATAGAGAAATTTATGGAAATACATGATGGTGAAAGCAGGTGTGTTGCCTGTTATATGTGCCAGCAGGCATGTCCTGTTCCAACACTTTTTAATATAGAAGCAGAACAGCTACCAAGCGGTAAAAAAAGAGTAACCAGGTTTGATATGAACTTACTTAACTGTTTATACTGTGGATTGTGTGTAGATGCATGTCCAGTAGATTGTATAATAATGACTGACAATTACGAAAACGCTGGTTATTCACGAAAAGACTGTACAATCCATTTAGAAGATATGAAAGAAAGAGGATTAGACTTTGATAAAAGAAGATATAATGAACCAGATAGAATTTGGATTGACGATGAAATGAGAGAAAAACTGTGGGGGCAAATTAAATGGAGTTAAACACGATAGCATTTTGGACGTTTTCCACACTTGCTGTGATATCAGCATTTGGTGTAGTGTTTTTTAGAAATCTTGTTTATACCGTGCTGTCTTTAATATCTACCCTAATCATGGTTTCTGGATTATTCTTTACTATGGGAGCTGAACTTGTAGGTGCTCTTCAAATTTTAATATATGCAGTTGCAATAGTCGTATTCTATGTTCTGGTTATATCTACCGTTCCACAATTTAAAGGCAAAGCCATTGACGAAAAATATACACTTTTATCTTTACCTGTAGGATTTCTACTATTTTTAGAACTTGCCTACGTTGCTGTTTATGGGGCATGGAAATCAAGTGTAGGCATTTTCTCTCCAGAAATAGTTGAAAAAGTAGGAAACGCCAAAGCTGTCGGTACTTTGCTATTTACAAAGTATCTCTTTCCGTTTGAAGTGGCATCTTTAATACTACTTGTGGCAATGATAGGTGCTATTGTTATAGGAAAAAAAGACGAAAAACAGGAGCAGGAGGCTTAAGATGGTTCCTTACGAATACTATGTTGCATTAAGTGGTCTTTTAATGGTTCTGGGACTTATAGGAATTATTATTCGTAGAAATATAATTGCAATGTTAATTTCTACTGAATTGATGCTAAATGCAGTAAATATAGCCTTTGTTGCATTTGACATGAAGCTTTATGACGTGTCCGGTCAGGTATTTGTATTCTTTATATTAACGATAGCTGCTGCAGAAGCTGCAGTGGGACTTGGGCTTATAATGGCAATTTACAGATTAAGAAAAGATGTAAGTGTTGATACATTAACAGAGTTAAAACTTTAAAGTGAGGCGGGCAGATGGAGAACTTAAACTACTTATGGATTGTACCCTTTGCACCTTTAATAGCTTCAATTATTACAGGTTTACTTGGATATAAGTTATTAAGAGAACCTCTTTCAGGTATTGTTGCTGTCATAGGCGTTGCAATCTCTGCAGTTGCTGCAGTTAGTGGCTTTATCCATGTTATGGAAACTGGTGGACATTATGATTTAAAACTCTTTACATGGATGCCTCTTGGAGATTACGAAATTTCTGTAAGTATTTTATGGGATCCTCTTTCAGCCTTAATGTCCTGTGTGGTTACTGTTATCTCTACTCTCATATTTATATTTGCCACAGGATATATGAGAGGTGATGAGTCTTATCCACGATTTTTCACTTATTTATCCTTATTCGTTTTTATGATGTTAATGCTCACCTTATCTGATAACTTGGTACAGCTATTCTTTGGATGGGAAGGCGTTGGTCTTGTATCATACTTATTAATCGGATACTTCCACTTTAAAAAGTCTGCTGTAAATGCTGCTTTTGAATCTTTTATAGTTAATAGAGTAGGTGACTGGTCATTCTTAATTGGTGTTATTCTTGCTTTTGTAACATTTGGAACATTAGATTATTTAGATATTTTTGCAAAAATACCTGAAGCTGATAGTTTTATAATTACATTAATAGCCTTACTTTTATTTGGTGGGGCAGTTGGTAAATCAGCTCAAATACCACTACATATATGGCTTCCAAATGCTATGGAAGGTCCAACACCTGTTTCTGCCTTAATTCACGCAGCTACAATGGTTGCAGCTGGAGTTTACATGGTTGCAAGATTAATGCCTTTATTTGCCTCTTCAGATGTTGCCCTTGACACTGTACTATACATTGGAACTGCATCAGCATTTGTCGCTGCCACAATCGGTCTGGTTCAAAATGATATAAAGAGAATTATTGCTTACTCTACAATGTCTCAGCTTGGATACATGTTTGCAGCTGAAGGGCTTGGCTTATTTAGAGACGGAATGTTCCACCTTGCATCACATGCAACGTTTAAAGCTTTACTATTCTTAGCAGCAGGTTCTGTTTTAGTGGGAATTCACCATATATTAAATGTCTGGAAAATGGGTCAGTTAAGAAAATATATGCCAATAACTGCTGCAACATTTTTAGTTGGTGCTTTATCTTTAGCAGGTATTCCTCCTTTTGCTGGATTTTTCTCAAAGGACCCAATTATTGAAGCTGCATTTCATATAAACTGGGTAGTGTGGGCACTTTTATGGATAGGTGCTGGTTTAACTGCATTCTATATTTTCAGACTATACTTCCTTGCATTTGAAGATGGAGATAGACTTGACCCTCACGTTAAAGCACATGTTCATGAGTCTCCTTGGAATATGACCTTACCTTTAATAATACTTGCAGCTGCTACAGTGGTGCTTGGATTTTTCAGAGAATTTTTCTTTAATTTCTTGAGACCTTCTTTAGATCCAAAAGCTATGTCAGATGATTTTGTGCCAGAAAAAACACGGATTTTAATGGAAGAAGGTTTGTCTCGAGCTCACCATGTTCATGTTCCAGCTGATGCTATGGAATTCCTTATAGAATCTTTAACTTCACCACTTGGAATACTAACTTTACTTACAGCTTTAGCAGGTATATTTGCTGCTTATCTTATATACCAAAAACAGGTTATCAGTTACAAATGGCTTGGAGAAACATTCAAACCTTTATATAAATTGTTCTATAATAGATGGTACTTTGACCATATTTATTACGCAATATTCGTGTATGGATACTATAAATTCTCAGCATTCATGTGGAAACTCGGTGATAGACTGATAATTGATGGAATAGTTGATGGTTCTGCAAAACTATCTCTAAAAACTGGTGGAGTATTAAGACTTTTACAAAACGGAAAAATTGGTGCTTATGTGCTGCAGATGTCAATAGGTATCCTAATATTCCTTTCTATATTTTTAATAGTAAAGTAATGGATGGAGGAAGAATATGACTTTTGAATTTGAGCCTGCAAGTTTCCCATGGCTGACATTATCAATTATACTTCCGTTAATAGGAGCAGGGATATTATTTTTCCTTAACGAACGTTTTGCTAAACCTATAAGTATTGTTATATCTGCAATAATTTTTGTTATCTCTACATGGATGTTATTTGCCTACGACTATAAGCATTACTCTATACAGTTTTACGAGAAATACACATGGATACCTCAATTTGGCGTAAACTATGAAGTTGGTGTTGATGCTCTTAGCTTAACTATGTACTGGCTTACAGCTTTATCTTTTTTAATAGCCTTTATCTGGAGTACTAATATAAAGAAAAGAGTTAAAGAGTACTTTATTGCATTTCTCGTTTTAGAAGCTGCAAGTATAGGTGTGTTTGTAGTATGGGATATGGTTTGGTTCTATATCTTCTGGGAAGCTATGCTTATACCTATGTTCTTAATTATTGGGGTTTGGGGATACGCAGAGAGAATTTATGCTGCGACAAAGTTCTTTATCTATACATTCTTCGGTTCTCTGTTCTTACTACTTGGTGTTATTGGTATGTATGTTTACCAGTACTTCCATTATGGAAAACTCTCTACAAGCTATTTCGATTTAGTTAACTTAGGCTTACCGTTTAATCTTGAGCTAATATTTTTCATTCTTTTAGCTCTTGGTTTTGCTGTTAAGGTTCCTATGTGGCCGTTCCATACATGGCTCCCAGCAGCTCACGTTCAAGCTCCAACAGCAGGTTCTGTTATACTGGCAGCTGTTATGTTAAAGATGGGAACTTATGGATTTGTAAGATTTTCTTTACCGTTTTTCCCGGAAGCTTCAAAATACTTTATACCAGTTATGTTTACTTTAGGTGTTATTGCAATCATATATACAGCTATGATGGCTTTAGCTCAGCAGCATATTAAAAGAATTATTGCTTATTCATCTGTATCCCATATGGGATTTGTTACATTGGGAACATTTGCCCTTAATGTTGAAGGTATGAACGGGGCTATAATAACAATGATTTCACACGGACTGACTTCAGCTGCATTATTCCTGGCGGCAGGCTGGATATATGAAAGGGCTCACTCTTACGATCTTAAGGATTTAGGCGGAATGGCCAAATATGTGCCAGTATTTGCCACGTTCTTCATGATTTCAGCTATGGCATCTGTTGGACTTCCAGGATTGTCAGGATTTGTAGGTGAATTTTTAGCTCTCCTTGGAACCTTTAAAACTAGTCCTTGGTTCGCAGTTGTTGCTGGTATAGCTCTTGTGGTAGGTGCTGCGTATACGTTGAGACTTTACCACAAAACCATGTTTATGGAAGAACTTGTAGATGAGAGAATTATAAATAAATGGAAGCAGATAAAAGACATTACTTTTGCTGAATTTTTATCCTTCATACCTCTTATTATTCTGATGTTCTTAATCGGTTTATATCCAAAATGGTGGGTTGATTTAATCAATACAACATCTATTTCTATTCTTTCAAAGTTTATAGGAGGATAAGGGATGTCTATATTGCAACAGTTAATTGCAGCAGTTGGAGTGCCTAACTTTTCAGTACTACTACCTGAGATTATTGTGTTAGTAACTGCATTTATCGTATTTTTTGAGGAATTGTTTAGTAAAAATAGAGTACTAATAAGCTACACTACTGTAATTGGTCTTCTATTGGCTTTAATAAGTATTTTTACTATAAAGCAAGGGGATATAACTTTATATGGCCTTTATATAGTTGATGGATTTTCTTTACTGTTTAAACTTTTCTTAATTTTGTCTACCATAATAATAGTTGCCACTTACAGAAAGTACTTTGAGAAAAAAGAGATTTATTTTGGTGAATTTTATTATCTAACGTTGTTTGCTCTTCTTGGTATGATGATAATGGTTTCTTCTCCTAATCTTTTCACTTTTTATGTTGGTTTAGAACTTTCATCTATAACTACATATATTCTTGTTGGAATGTTTAAAACAAGAAAGAAAGATTTAAAGGATTTAGATTTCAAGTCTAAAGAAGGAGCATTTAAATACCTTATAATTGGTGGTGCTGGAACAGCTGTTTTAAGTTATGCAATTGCTCTTTTATACGGTGCAACTGGAACATTTGACTTTATAGAAATATCCAGGACAGCTTTAGAAGATGCCAATATAGGCTTAATAGCCGGGCTGGTTTTACTGGTAATAGGTTTAGCTCTTAAGGCAGCAGCTGTACCATTTCATTTTTGGGCACCTGATGCTTATGAAGGAGCACCTACTCCTATAACAACCTTCATGGCTGTAGCTGTTAAGGTTGCAACTTTTGCAATTATACTTAGGGTATTAATTGAGGCTTTTCCATTTATATCAAAAGACTGGGCACTATTATGGGCAATCTTAGCTGCTTTATCAATGATTGTTGGAAACTTTGTAGCTCTTAGACAAAAAAGTGTTAAAAGAATGCTTGCATACTCATCTGTTGCTCACACAGGTTATATAACTGCTGCTCTTGCTGCTCCTACAGGAATGGGAATTGCAGCTTTTATTTTTTATACACTGGTATATATCTTTATGTCTATTGGAGCTTTTGCTGTACTTACATTTTTAGAAAAGTCAGAAGGATGGAATAATACTTTAGACGACTTTAAAGGTCTTGCTAAAAGAAGCCCTCTAATTGCTTTAGTTATGCTTGTGTTTATGTTCTCTCTTCTTGGTATACCTCCAACAGTGGGATTTTTTGGTAAACTTGGAGTATTTCTTGCTTTAATTGGTTCAGACATATGGTGGCTTGCTGTTGTTCTTGTTATTATGAGTGTCATATCAGCAGGATATTATTTGAGAGTAGTTTCTGTTATGTATATGCATGAACCTTTAAAGGATTTCAAATTTGATATAAATATTGTTGAAAAATCTATACTTGTTCTAATGGCTGTAATTGTTCTGATTTTAGGTGTATATCCAACTTTATTCTGGGGAATTTCTACGCAGATGAGCTCTCTTTTAATAGCAGGTATTGGTAGATAATGAAAGGAGAACTGTTTATTCTTTCTGCCCCGGCTGGCGGTGGCAAAACGACCATCGCCCAGCTGTTGTTAAAAGAAATACCAAATCTTTATAAAATTACAACATGTACAACACGAAAACCTCGTAAAGGAGAAGTAGACGGAAAAGACTATTACTTCTTATCTACTGAAGAATTTGAAGAAAAAATTAAGCAAGGCGAGTTTTTAGAATATGCAAAAGTACACGGCAACTACTATGGAACTCCTAAAAGCGAAGTTGAAAGGTTAATAAATGAAGGTAAGGACGTCTTACTTATTATAGATGTTCAGGGAATGATGCAAATAAAAGGGAAAATCCGACCTATGACAACCATTTTTTTGATACCTCCTTCTTTTGATGAACTTATTAACCGTATGAGAAAGAGAGGAGACTCAGAAGAGGAGATAAAAAAAAGAATAGAAACTGCTAAAAGGGAAATACCTCTCTGGAAAGAGTATGATTATATAGTTATAAATGATGTTTTGTTAGAAGCAAAAGATAATATAAAAAGGATAATATTAGCCCACAGAAATAAAACGGAAAGATTTGATTTAAATCTGATAAAAGACGAGGAACTGAGAAAGTTAATGAATGCTTAAAGTTTTATTTTGGATTTACACATTATTAATATGTTTTTTGTCTTTTTACCCTGTCCCTCAAACTCCAACATCTGACAAACTAAATCATTTTATAGCCTTTTTGGTGTTTGCTATTTTATTGAGGTTAACCTATAAAACAGGATACTGGGCTGTATTTATATACTCTTTGCTTTTTGGAATTTTTATAGAAATAGTGCAATACTTTTTGCCTTATAGAAGTTCAGAACTGCAAGATGTTGTAGCAGACTTGTTTGGTACGTTATCAGGCATGTTTTTATACTCTGTTTTTGATTTATCAAAAGACATTTTAAAACAAAAGTGATATTAAGGAGGGTAGTTGTATGGATAATGTGATTATTTATGCCCATCCTAATCCCAAAAGCTTTAACAGTGCTATAAGAAAAACTATTGAAGAAAAGTTAAAGGAAAAAGACGAAAACTATACAGTAAGAGATTTGTATCAGCTTAATTTTAATCCAGTTATGAAGCCTGAGGACTTTATCGCAATTCAACATGGGGATTTTTTACCTGATGTTAAAAAAGAACAGACGTTTATAAAAAATGCAAAAAGAATTTTTATCATTCATCCAATATGGTGGTACTCTATGCCGGCAATTTTGAAAGGTTATATAGATAGAGTATTCTCACACGGTTTTGCATATGATGTTAAAAATGGAAAAATAGAAAGGCTTTTGACAGGGAAAGAGGTTGTTATTTTTAATACAATGGGCGAATCTAAAAAACAATGCGAGGAATCTAAAGTATGTTTTTGTATAAGAAAAACAATAGACAGTATATTTGAATTCTGTGGAATGAATGTTGTCCATCATAAGATATTCTTTTCTGTCCCTTATGTTTCCGATAAAGAAAGAAAAGGTATGCTTGAAGAAGTTAAACAAATAGTAGATAATGTATTAAAAAAATAGATATCTTTAAGGTTAAAAAATGGCGATAAAAATATATCAAATTCTGTGGGAAGCCTTATCTGTTACCTTATTATTGTATGGAGTATATTTATTTTATGCTTTTATGTGGTTTTCTATTTCTGAAATATTTAGAATTGATGTTTCTACAGCAAAACTGTTTTCTGGTGTAATTTCTATTGGGATAATAATCTACTCAACCTATAAATGGTTTAAAAAGAAAAAAGAAGATTTAAAGAAAATGGAGGAGGAAGGAGAAAGTTAACCTTCCAGTTCTTTTATACTTTCTTTAAGAGAATCTATCAGATAATTTAACTGGTCTTCTGAAATAACAAGAGGAGGCATTATAACCATTACATCTCCTAATGGTCTTGTCCATATACCTTTCTTTAGCATGCTTCTGGCTACCTTAAACCCAGTTCTTTCACCATATGGAAATGGTTCGTTCTTTTCTTTGTCTTTTACAAGTTCTATCCCTGCCATAAATCCATATTGACGTACATCTCCTACGTGTTTTAAACCCCACAATTCCTCTAATCTTGTTTCTAATAGTTTTATTTTAGGCTGTAATTTTTTTAATGTTTTTTCTTCCTCAAACACTTCTAAATTAGCTATTGCCACATTACATGCAATTGGATTTCCTGTATATGTATGTCCATGATAAAAGTGTTTTGCTTCCCCAAACTCTCCTAAAAACTCATTGTATATCTCATCAGTAACGAGAGTGGCTGCCAGCGGTAAATATCCTCCTGTTATACCTTTACCAAGAGCCATTATATCTGGTTCCACCCCTTCTTTTTCACAGGCAAACATATGACCTGTTCTTCCAAATCCTGTTGCAACTTCATCTACTATCATCAGTATGTTATACTCATCACATATTCTTCTTATCTCTTTTAAATAACCTTTTGGAAAAGGAAGTATTCCAGCTGCTCCCTGTACTCCTGCCTCTAAAACAAAACCTGCTATATCTTGATGATGTTGGAATATAAATTCTTCTACTTTTTCTATCAATTTCTTAGTTGTATCATACTCGAGGGCTTTTTCTCTTCCTGCAATTTTTACTGCTTCTAAGTACGGTGACGGCATCTTATAAACATCAAAAAGCAGAGGTTTATATTTTTCATGGAAAATATTTATCCCTCCTACTGATACACTTCCTATTGTATCTCCATGGTAGGCTTCAGAAAGGGTTACAAACTTGTTTTTATTTTTTTCTCCTTTGTTATGCCAGTAGTGATATGCAATTTTTATAGCAATTTCCATTGCTTCTGAACCATCTTCACTGTAAAAAACATGCTTTAGTTTTGCTGGAGTTATGTCAACTAAGTTTTTTGCAAACACTATTGCTGGGACATTTGATGCTCCTAATGTGGTGAAATGGGCAATTTTATTTACCTGTTCTATAACTGCTTTGTTGAGTTTAGGATGATTATGTCCGTGAACATTACACCATAAAGAAGCAACGCCATCTAAATACTTATTCCCATAGATATCATATATATAAACTCCTTCCCCTCTTTCTACTATTACATTGTCTTCTTCTTGGTAAACTTTCATCTGTGTAAATGGATGCCAGAAATACTTTTTATCCCATTCTTCAAGATATTTCTTGTTTATCATACTTTATCTCCTTACACTTCTTAATAATTATCATAAATAAAGCCAGTAGAAGTATTTTAATATAAAAAGTTATAAAAAAAGAACAAGGAGAACAAAAGTGAAAAAAAGGTTTGGATATATAATACAGGAAGGAGCTATTAAAGGTGAAAGCCCATATGTAATAGCAACAGAAGAAGAGGTCAAAGACAGCAGAGATTTATTAAAAGTAAAATGGGCTATATATGTTTACGAAACTAAAGAAAGAGTGTCTGATTATTTTGATTGGATTAATCCACAAGGATTAGTAAAAGGCCAATCTCCTTACTTTAGAGTATCCAAAGATAAAAAAGAGGCCTTATTTTCATTAGATGGCCAAGTTTCATCTTGGTTTAGAAAAATAAGAGATAGAGGAGCCTTAACAGGAGAAAGTGATTATTTTTGGGCAAAGGAAAAAGCTCATTACTCTCTTTATCATATTAAGACTGGAGAAAAAATAACTCCAGATTTTAAATCTTCTGTAATAGCTGGAGCTGTGATAGGAAAATCACCTAATTTGGTTGTTGGAAGTTTTGGAGATGAAATATTTTTTATCTATGATATAGAAGCTAAAAAAATTGTTTCGAAAGAGTTTGATGAGGATAAATTAATTGAAATTTTAAAACACGGAGATTTAGAAAAGGCCTTAAATGAACTAAAATGAGGGGCTTTAAAGCCCCCTTCAGGTTTTTTTATGCTTCCTCAATGAATTGTTTTAATTCTTTAGGCATTTCTGCTTCAACGTCTTTAATTTCTCCATCAGATACATGTCTTTTAATAACTCTTAAAACTGCTTTAATAGCCTCTTTAGCTTCTTCTCTGCTTCCAAAATCCCTTGGAGCTACTCTACCATCTTCATTCCACACTTCTTCAACGAATTCATCTACATGCTTGATTTTTTCAGGGGTTTTATCAATTTTCCAACCATCTACAGCCACAGCTTTAATACACATTGGAAGCTGGGAAATTAAGTCTACAAATTCTTCAGGAGTTAATCTGTTTCTTAAACCGTGTAAAACTGCTCTTGTAATTCTTAAAGCTCTTTCTTTGTCAGCTTCAGTGATTTCTTCTTTAGGTTTTCCTGTTAATTCTTGAGCAACTTCTTTGATGAAGGAGTTTCCTGTTGCAACATACTTTTCAAATTTCATCTTTAGGACCCTCCTTGCTTTTATTATTTATTTCACATATAAATATATAACTTGAGATGAAAATGACAATAGCTAAAAATAAGTTTATCAATTAAAATATTTGGTGATTTTAAATCTAATGGAGGTAAAGATGTTAGAGCTTGGAAAGAAACCCCTAATAGCAATTCCTGTTAACGATAAAAATTTAGAAGATGAAGTAAAAACAGCGAAAGAAAAGGGAGCAGACATAATAGAACTTAGAATAGACCAATTTAGTAACCGAAATATCGATTACATTTTAGAAAAGATTTCTTTTATAAAAAACCTTAATCTAGGAATCATAGGTACTATAAGAAGTAAAAAAGAAGGTGGAACTCCGATTTCAGACTATGAAAGAGAGAGAATATTTAAAGCTATAGCTCCAAAAGTAGACATTATTGATATTGAACTATCTTCTGAAACTTTAAGGGACAAAGTTATAAAAATAGCCAAAGACAACAACGCTTTAGCTTTAGTTTCATACCATGATTTTGAAAAAACTCCACCTGAGGAAGAGATACAATCTATCATAGATAAATCAGTCTCTATAGGAGCTGATATAGTAAAGTACGCTTTTAACGCTAGGACAAAAGATGATGTTGCGAGACTTTTATGTGTAACAGAAAAAAATAAAGACAAAAATTTAGTTGCAATTTCTATGGGTAGTCTGGGGAGAATAACAAGAGTAGCAGGATTTTTCTTTGGAAGTTTAATAACATACAGCTATATAGGAGTTGCATTTGCTCCAGGACAGATAGAAATAGAAAAATTAAAAGATGAACTTGAATTTTACGGTTTAATTGATAGCGAGGAAAAGTAGTTGTTAAAAATAAAGTGAGAATATATTTTATTTAAAGGTTAAATTTAACATACAATGAGGAATTCTATTGGCAAACAAAGAGTGTTATCAATGCGGTATACCTATAACAGGAAAATCTCTTCGATTTGATATAGGTAACGGTCAGGTTGAAGATTTCTGTTGTTTCGGATGTTATTTAATAAATAAAACGACAGGATTAAGGGGAGAAGAAGGAAATGCTTTAGCCTTCTTAGGAAAATTTGGTTTTGGTTATTTCCTTGCCATGATTGTATTTATGTTATCTACTTATCTATATGGAGCTCATCTAACTCCTGACGACCCAGAGGCTCAAGCTTTTACGAAAATAATAAAGTACATAATTTTAGTTTTATCTACACCTGTCATGATACTGTTAGGAGTTCCTATTTTAAAAAATTCCTTTTCAAGACATAACTGGTTAAACTTTAATACGGATACATTAATAGCAATAGGTGCATTTTCTGCTTACTTCATATCAGTTTATTCTGTTTTTACAAATAAACCCTCTATATATTTCGAAACAGCCACAATGATACTCGTACTTGTAACATTTGGACGATATTTAGAAACATCTTCAAGAGTTAAGGCTTCAAATTTTATGAAGGAGCTCTTAAAGTTAGTTCCACAAAAAGCCAATGTCTTGAGAGACGGAAAAATCATTGAAGTACCTGCACAAGATTTAAAAATTGGAGATATAGTACTTATAAAACCAGGAGAAAAAATACCAGCAGATGGTATTGTTATAGAAGGAAAAGCCTATGTTGACGAATCTATGCTCACAGGAGAAGCAAAACCTGTGTTAAAAAAAGAAAATGATGAAGTTTATGCTGGAACAATAAACACAGATGGTAGTTTGAAAGTAAAAGTTTCTAAACCATCTCAAGAATGGACTGTAAACAGGTTTATAGAGTTAATGAAGGAAATTAGAAACTCCCGAGCACCTATAACCAGAATTACAGATACAGTGGCAGCCTATTTTTTACCTGTGATGCTTACACTATCAGCAGGAGCTTTTGCTTACTGGTATATGGTGGAAGGTTTTGAAAAAGCATTAATTGTTTCTATGTCTGTGCTATTGATATCTTGTCCTTGTGCTTTTAGTATTGGAGCACCTCTTGCTCTATGGATAGGTTTAAGTGAGGCATTTAAACATGGAATTATTATAAAAGGTGCTGATATACTTGAAAAACTATCATCTGTAAAAACAGTATTTTTTGATAAAACAGGAACTATAACAGAAAGATTTTTGCAGGTTAATAGAGTAAAAGCCAAAGATGAAGAAGTTATAAAAAAAGCATGTGCATTGGAAAAACACTCAGAACATCCCTTAGCTTTATCGTTTTTAGCTTACTGTAAAACAAAAAATTTCTTAGATGACACTTATAAAGTAGAAGATTTTAAAGTTCATTTTGGATATGGGATAGAAGGTAAAGTTGATGGAGAAAAACTTTTCATTGGTAGTAGAAAATTTGTAAAAAAGTTTGGCCTTGTTATTCCTGATGAATTAGAAAAAATAGCAAAAACAGCAGAAGAAAAAGCAGAAATTCCTATATTTATATTTAATGAAAAACAGGTACTTGGAATTGTAACTTTCAGTCAAAAAATAAAAGATGAAGCACCTATTACCATTAGAGCGTTAAAAAAATTAAAGTTAGAAGTGGGAGTCTTAACAGGTGATACACATCACTTTGCTAAAATATTAAAAGAAAAATTAGGAATAGAGTACATTAAAGCTGGATTACTTCCTCAAGATAAAATAAAGGAAATAGAGAAACATCAAAAACGTGGAAAAGTAGTTGCAATGGTCGGAGATGGTATAAATGATGCACCAGCACTATCAAAAGCAGACATAGGAATTGCAATGGGATGTGGTACAGATATAACTAAAGAAAGTGCTGATATAAGTCTTATCAGTGATGATTTAAGAAAAGTTCCGCTAGTGATACTTTTATCAAGAAAAGTGAAAAAGGTTATATACACAAATATCTTCTGGGCATTTATATATAATATAATAGGAATAGGATATGCTTTAACTGGAAATTTAAGCCCTATACTTGCTGCTCTTGCTATGGTTTTAAGTAGTGCCTTTGTTATAGGAAACTCAGTGAGGGTGAAAAATTGGTGAAGGTAGTCAGTTTAATTCTGTTTCTATTTTTTGCTTTAACGTCCTGTAGTAAAAAAATTGTAGTTCATTCATTAAATCCACCAAACTATCCTCAGGTTTTAAAATATAGAAAAATAGCCGTACTCCCATTCCATGGATACGGAGGAAGAGAATTTGCAATAGAACTTGAATCTTACCTGGCAAATGTTTATGTAAATGGTAAACCTTACTTTAAACTTGTAGATAGAAACACTATAGAAAAAGTTTTAGCTGAACAAAAATTCTCTCATTCAGGGCTAGTCAATGAAAAAGATGCAGTAAAAATCGGAAGAATATTAGGTGTTCAGGGAATACTTACAGGAGCAGTGCTGAATGCTGATGTTACCCGTAAATTTTACTATGAAGATAGAGTCGCATGTCTGGATTCTAAATGTAAAAAATTAACTACTTATAAGGTAAGATGTACAAGGTATGATGCAGTTTTCTCATTTGTTCCTAGACTAATAGATGTTGAAACTGCAGAAGTAGTTTTTTCTAAAAAATATCTTGGAACTTCATCTTCCAAATCTTGTATTGATGAAAGTGTATATATAAATAGAGATGAGTTATTGGAAATAGCTAAAAAAAACGCAATTTCTCAATTTTTAAAAGATGTGGCTCCTTATACAACTACCCAAACAATACCCATTCTGGATGATGATTCAGAAATAAAATTTTCAAAAGATAAGGATTCTTTTGAAAAATCCTTAGATTTTGCAGACAAAGGAATGTTAGACAAAGCATGTGGTATCTGGGAAAATTTAGTTAAAAAGTATCCCAAAAGTGTTGTCTTAAACTATGATTTAGGTGTTTGCTATGAAGCAAAGGGAGAATTAGAGAAAGCTTATATGTTTTATAAAAGGGCATATAATTTAATGAACGAACCTATTGAGGAGGTTCAAGAAGCTTTAAACAGAATTACAGCAAAACTAAGAAAATACAAGTTCCTTAAAAAAAGTTTAATAAAATTCTAATTTTTCTTTTCTCTTTTTTGCAGTTGTTGATAGGCTTTTTTAGCCGCTTGAGTTTCTGCTTCTTTTTTTGATTTTCCCTTACCTTTCGTCTCTACCAAATTTTCTACTTTACATACTACTGTAAATTCTTTTTCATGTTCAGGTCCAGATGTATCTATTACTGTGTATTTAGGAAGAGTTTTAAGATGCTTCTGAGTATATACTTGAAGTATAGACTTATAATCTATCGGAATGTTATCTTTCTTTATACTTTCAACTAAAAAATCATAAAAATGAGCGTTAAAAACTTTCCTTGGTGGGTCAATATAATAGCCACAGTCCATATATATAGCACCAAACACAGATTCAAAAACATCACATAAAAGAGATGGTCTTTCCATACCTTTTTGGGCTATTTCACCTTTGCTTAAAAGAACAAATTCATTAAGTTTTATTTTTCTGGCTAATATGGATAGAAATGCTTCGCTCACCACTGCTGATCTTATCTTTGATAACTGCCCTTCTTTTGCATCAGGAAACTCTTTTATAAGTATTTCACTGACAATTAGAGATATTACCGAATCGCCTAAAAATTCTAAAACTTCATAATCTTTTATATTTTTTTTATCCTTTTCTTGAGATACATATGAACTATGGGTTATTGCAGTTAAAAGTAAAGACTTGTCTTTGAATTTATATCCTAAAATATTCTCAAGCTTTTCTATTTTATCCTTATGCTTTTCAACAAGTTCATTCTTCATAGGCTTTAAATGCTAAGCAGGCATTTGTACCACCAAAGCCAAATGAGTTGGATATAGCTACTTTTACTGGATACTCTATTGCCTTATTAGGAACATAATCTAAATCACAATCTGGATCAGGATATTCATAGTTTATAGTTGGTGGAATTACCCCTTCTTTTATAGCTTTTACTGTAGCCACAGCTTCAACGGCTCCAGCAGCTCCAAGAAGATGACCTATCATAGATTTTATAGAACTTATTTTTAATTTATAAGCATGATTTTTGAAAACTTCTTTTATTGCAAGGGTTTCAATTTTATCA
>CAZEYS010000030.1:0-17137 GCA_964516095.1 uncultured Aquificales bacterium | reverse complement strand
AATCAACTCCAGCATTAACAAAAAGCAAAATCATAATAATTGTAAAGTCTTCCCATTTTTGAACTGAAGCTGATAAAATGGCAGCAATTTCAATCATCCACGGAATAGGTCCCCAAAAACGTCTGAAAATCCTGTGCCATAAAGGCTCTTCTTTCTCTGGAATTTCATTTTTTCCGTATTTTTTTAATCTTCTTTGAGCTTCTTCTGAAGATAAACCTCTTTCTTTGTCTGTCCCAAGCTCTTTTAGAGTTTCTTCAATGGATTTGTCTTTAAATTCATCAATTATTGCCATTTAATCCTCCTCTTTTTTATTCTTTAAATAGTCTGTGATAATAAACCAACCAGCCAATAAAGCCCCTCCAATTGCTACATAACCTAAGTAATAAAACACACAGAAAAGAAAATCTTTCTCACACATCCATATCTCCTTATAGAGATTTCATCGTCTAATATTAATAATAATATCCAGAATTTTATTGGCAAAGGTATTTATGATTTAAATTAGAGAATGTAATAAATTTATAAACCATCTATATATTGTTATAATTAATTAAATATTAATAGAGGGAAAAAATATGGAATTCTATCCACAGGATGTAAAATTTGATGTTAACTTAATCAAAAAATATGCAAAACCAGCCCCAAGATATACTTCTTATCCTACAGCCCAAGAATTTTCTGAGGACTATAAACCTGAAGACTACAAAAGAAAACTCATAGAATCTAACGAAAGAAAAACGCCTCTATCTCTTTATTTCCACATTCCATTTTGTGAGTCTGCGTGTCATTTTTGTGGATGTAATGTGATTATAACAAGGAGAAAAGAAGTTTCTGAACCTTATCTAAAGCATGTATATAAAGAAATGGATATTGTAGCATCTTACTTAGATTCGGATAGAGAAGTTGTTCAACTGCATTGGGGTGGTGGGACGCCAAATTATTTAGAAGACAACCAAACAATAGAACTTTTCAATGAAATAAAGAAAAGATTTAAATTCGCACAAAATGCAGAAATTTCCATAGAATTAGACCCACGACATGTTGATAGGGATAGAATTTTTTTACTTAGAGAACTTGGATTTAACAGGGCAAGTTTTGGTGTTCAGGATTTTGACCCTAAAGTTCAGCAGGCTGTCAACAGAATACAGCCAGAAGAAATGATATTCAATGTTATGAACTGGCTTAGAGAGGCAGGATTTGAAAGTGTTAACATAGACCTTATATACGGTCTTCCTTATCAAACTTTAGAGAGTTTTTCAAAAACAGTAGAAAAAACAATTCAGTTAAATCCAGATAGAATTGCCACATTTAATTATGCCCACGTCCCATGGTTAAAAAGGCTTCAAAGAATGATTGATGAAAAGACTCTACCTCCGCCTGAAGTAAAGCTTGAAATTCTAAAAATGACTATAGAAAAATTAACAAATGCAGGATATATATTCATTGGTATGGATCATTTTGCAAAACCAGATGACGAACTTGCTGTAGCACAAAGAGAAAGAACATTGCATAGGAACTTTCAAGGTTATACAACCCATGCTGAAGCAGAACTGATAGGATTTGGTGCTACTTCAATAAGCATGCTTTATGATAGTTATGCTCAAAATGCAAAAACATTAAGGGACTACTATGAACCTGTGGAAAGGGGAGAACTTCCTATAAAAAAGGGCATTTTACTTACACAGGATGACATAATAAGACGAGATGTGATAATGAGGCTTATGTCTCACTTTCAGCTTTTTAAAAATGAAATTGAAGAAAAATACAACATAAATTTTGATGAATACTTTAAAGAAGAATTAGAAAGATTAAAAGAACAAGAAGAAGACGGGTTAATTAGAATTTACAAAGACAGAATAGATGTTACACCATCTGGAAGACTGCTTATTAGAAATATAGCTGTTAACTTTGACATCTATACCCTCGCCAAAAAAGAAAAGAAATTTTCCCAAGCTATTTAAAGCTTTCGTTTTCCTTCCAGTGCTTTTGACAGTGTAAAAGTATCTGCATTTTCAAGGGTTGCTCCAAATGGCAGCCCGTATGCTATCCTTGATATATCTAAATTTTTCCCTTTAAGAAGATTATAAATATAAGTAGCTGTTGCTTCTCCCTCCACAGTTGGATTTGTAGCAATAATAATTTCTTTGGCGTTTTCGGCTCTTTTTAATAAAGACTCTATATTCAACTGCTCAGGAGTTATGCCTTCAAGGGGAGAAAGCCTTCCCTGTAGAACGTGGTAAACACCATTAAATTTTCCTGTTTTTTCAATGGCATAAGCATCAAAAGATTCTTCCACTACACAGATTAGGCTTTTATCTCTCTCTTCATCTTTACAGATATCACAAATCTCATCTTCCGTAAGAAGACCACACTCTTTACAAGGGTGAATTCTCTCAATTGCTTCCAGTAAAGACCTTATAGTTTCGAGGGATTCTCCTTTAGGAAGCTTTAATAAATTTTCTATAAACCTCTGGGCAGATTTTTCACCATACCCTGGAAGTTGTGCTATATGTTTTATAGCATTGTATAAAGAAGAAGGTAACGGATTTTTTTCCATTTAAAATAAATTCCCTAACCCTGGTAAATTTGCTGGTAATCCAGAAGCCTTTGCCATTTTTTCACTCATAACCTCTTTTGCACGGACATTAGCTTCATTTAATGCAGATATTAATAAATCTTTTAATACTTCTTCATTATCCTCATTAAGTAGAGATTTATCTATCTGAATATCTATTATTTCTCCCAAGCCATTTTCAACTATTTTTACCATACCACCGCCAACTTCTACAATAATTTCCTCATTTTTGAGTTCTTCTTTTGCTTTTTTAATGTTTTCTTGCATATCTTTGAGAATTTTCATCATGTTGCCAAGGTCTCCAAAGTTAAACATTTATTTTATTCCTCCTTGTAATTAATTATTTTTCCTTCAAATAGCTCTAAAACTTTATCCACAGATTTATCTCTGTCTTTTTTCTTTGAGTTTTGAGGTGATTGTTGCTTTTCTATTTTAACAATTTCCACTGGTCTTTGAAAACAGTTTTCTATAATTTTTCTCTTCTCTACAACTGTTTCATATACTATTTCAGGTACTTTTATCTGAATTTTTTCTTCGGAGATGTTAAATACTGCCTTTTTTAGTGCAGAGGCAACAATATTGCCAGCTTCCTTTCCAATTTGGATTAATACTTTCTGTAAATCTATATCCTTTTTTTCATCTTCCCTTTCTTTTTCCGAGACTACTTTATTTTCTATTTCAGCAGTTTTTGGTAAAGATTCTAAATTCTTTATGTTAACAAGTTCTTTAATATACTTTATCTTTAAAACTGCAAGTTCATAAACATTTTTTTCATTAGGTAGATTTTTAGCTTCAATAAATGCTTTGTTAAAAACAGATTGTAGATAAATAAGATACTTTAAATCTTCAGATGTAAATTCCTGGCTTTTTCCTTGTAGAGAAACTTCAACAAGTATTTCATGGAGCCTATCGAGCATCTGCTTCCAGAAGACATTAAGATCATAGCCCTCTTTATACATTTTTTCCAGTATTAAAACAAGCGTCTTTATATCTTTTTCCTTTAAAGCTTTAAAAAATTTAGATATGTAATTTGCAGGTACTATTCCAAGTACTTCCTCAACAGCCTGCACATTAACATTTAAGTTAGAATAAGTGACAACCTGGTCTAAAATGCTTGCTGCATCTCTTACACCACCTTCACTGTATTTGGCAATTAACTGTAGAGCTTCTTCTTCATAAGGTATTCCTTCAGTATCTAATATCTTCTTTAAGTAAGTTGTTATATCATCCAAACTTAAGGGTTTAAACATAAAAACCTGTGTTCTGGATTTAATAGTATCTGGTATTTTATGGAGTTCTGTTGTGGCAAGTATAAATATATTATTTGGAGGTGGTTCTTCTAACGTTTTCAAAAGAGCATTAAAAGCTTCTCTGGTAAGCATATGAGCTTCATCGATAATGTATACTTTATATCTTCCTTTTATTGGAGCATAATTCACGTTCTCTTTGATATTTCTAATGTCATCAATACCTCTGTTCGATGCAGCGTCTATCTCATACATATCAGGAAAGGAGCCTTTGTCAATTTCTATACAATTTTCACATTTTCCACAAGGTTTATCTGAAATACCTTCTTTACAGTTAAGACTTTTTGTTATAATTCTTGCAATAGTAGTTTTGCCTACTCCTCTTGGACCTGCAAATGTATAACCGTGGGAAACCCTATTTAACTTTAATGCATTTTTTAGTGTATTAACCACATGTTTTTGACCTACAACAAAATCAAAATCTTTAGGTCTATACTTTCTTGCAAAAGGTTCATAAACCAAATTAAGTACCTCTTAAAAAAGATTATCAAGATTTAAATATATAAATAATTTTAATTAAATCCAATAAGCTTTTAAATTTCCTTTTAACCAATCCCAGAGTAGTTTCTTGGCAACTCTTTCATAATCTATATCCCCACCGGAAACTTTATAGTTCAACTTTTCTCCAATCTTCTCTAAAGTTGCGACAGGGTCAGCTTCAGGCTTTACCTTATAAGTTTTTTCTATTGCCCACGGAGCTTTTTCTATTAACTTTTTCAAAAAATTTACAGCCACATCAACAGGGTCTTCTAATTTGTCAGGTATCCACGAACCTTTCTGGGCTAAATCTTCTGGAAGTTCAAGTGTTATTATGCCCGGAGTATCAATTAAGAATATGCTATCGTCTAATTTTATAAGCATCTCTCCACGGGTCATTCCTGGTTTAGGAGAAGTTGTAGTGACCTTTTTTTTCTTCAAAGCGTTAATAATTGAAGATTTCCCAACGTTAGGATATCCTAAAATTCCAACTTTTATCATCTTTTTTTCTTTAGCAAATCTTTTTAAAATATCCATTAACTGTTTTATCCCTTTGTTGTCCTTCGCAGATACAACTACCACTGGATATTCTTTTTCTATTTCATTCTTTACTCTTTTTAAAAACTCCTGTGGAACTAAATCAGCTTTATTTAAAACTACTATTAGCTTTTTGTTTTTTTCTTTTGCAATATCTTCTACAACTTTATTTCTTGTCTCAAAGGGAATTCGAGCGTCAACAACTTCCAAAATAACATTAGAATCTTTTAAAACTTTTTTAGCTATACTTTTTTCCCTTAGCCATTCTCTAGGTTTTTTACTCAAGTTATCCTCGTCTTAAAAATTAATTAAAAACATTATATTATAATAATAGGTTGATTTTTCCCTATATTAAAGCTGGAGGATTTAAATGGAGTATGTCTATTTTGAAGGTAAAATAGTTCCAGAGGATGAAGCAAAAATTAGTATAAAAACAAACTCATTTCACTATGGAACAGCAGTTTTTGAAGGAATAAGAGCGTATTACGATAAAGAAACAGACAAAATGTATGCCCTCTTTTTTAAAGAACACTATGAAAGATTGTTCAAAAACATGAAAGTTTTAAACATGGAAATAGAAGAATCAATAGATGAACTTGTTGAAATTACAAAAGAACTGATAAGAAAAAACAACATTAAGAGCGATATATACATAAGACCCATTGTATACTTTTCTGATTTAGAAATCGGACCAAAACTACTTGGATATACATCAAAAATAGCAATATACACTTATCCACTTGGTGATTATATAGATATAAATAAAGGAACTAAGGCTATTGTTTCATCCTGGACAAGACTAAATGATAATATGATACCACCACGTTTGAAAGTTGCAGGAGCATATGTTAACAGTGCTTTTGCTAAAACTGAAGCAATACTAGCAGGAGCTGATGAAGCTATAGTTTTAAACAAAAACGGCTTTGTATCTGAAGGTTCTGCTGAAAATATCTTTATAGTAAGAAATGGTAAGTTAATCACCCCTCCAGTATCAGATGATATTTTAGAAGGCATCACCAGATGGGCAGTTATACAGATAGCTCAAGACTTAGGCTATCAAGTAGAAGAAAGAAGTATAACAAGAACAGAGCTTTATATAGCTGATGAGGTATTTTTCTGTGGGACTGGTGCACAGGTGTCCCCTGTAGTAGAAATAGACCATAAAAAGATTGGCGATGGCAAGCCTGGTAAAATAACAAAAGAAATACAAAAAGTTTATTTTGATGCAGTTAGAGGAAAAATAGGTAAATATAGAAACTGGGTAGAAGAAATATAATTTGCAAGAAGTAGTACAGCTTTTAAAAAAAGAAGGGCTTGAATTTAAGAAAGATAAAATAGTTTTAACTCTACAAAAAGCTCATTCTATAGAACTTGAAGGAAAAAAGTATAAAAGTTTATTCTTGAATGATTTTAAAGCTGATGATGAAAAGATAGATATTTACTTTTTTGAAAAATTAAAAATAGACGATTACATTTATATAATAAATTCAACAAAAAATGCCCTAATTCTTACAAAATATATTAACCAACAGAATATATTTACCGGTTCATATCCAATATTTCGTGTAAAGGAAAAACCAGTTCATAAGCATCTGAAAGTTTACCTAAAAGAAAAAAAGATAAAAAAAAGAGTTAAATATATCCATACACAGATAGGGTATGGAGCATTATATATGTATCTGTTTGTAATTATAAATAAAAATACATTAAAAGTATCCGAGCAGATAATAAAAAAGCTATCAACCTTAGGTTATCCAAAAGGATTTAGGATAAAAATATTTTTTATACATGAAAACGATAAGTATTTTTTAAAAGATATAATAGACTTAACACACAAAAAACCAGTATTTTCCATTCTTTTAGACAAAGGATTTATTGAAAATACATTACCTATAGTTTACAAATATAACGCTAACATACTTTTAAACAAGAAAATGCTACAGGCAACTTCATTTGCCAGTAAAAGAAATATATCAAGCTTTTCTTTTGAAACATTCTCAAATTTTGATTACTTAAACTTTAGTTACGATACTATCTGGCTTTATCCAAAGATACATGATTTTCATCTTAGACTACTTCCAGAGAAAAAAATTCATAATATAGCTACCAGTATATACTCTTTTTTAAAGTTCTTTTCCAAATATCTGATAAAATATGATTATGGAAAGCATAATTAGATTAAACTTTGTTATTCTGATAAGCCTTAGTAGTTTTTTTCAAGAAACAGATTTAAAACCTCTTTTTTTATTATTTCCTGCGTTTTACTATCTTATATTCATTCTTTTGAAAAATGTATTTCCAAAACCATCTTTTTTAGTATTTGAAGCTCTAGTGATAATATACTTTATCTATATTACAGGAAACATATCTTATCTATTTTTTATTTTTATCTTGGCTCCACTGTATATTGAAAATAAAAGATACTTTCTATTTTACACTCTTACTCTTATTATCCCAGTAATATTTGCTATTTATATAGAGCAGTATATAGATTACTTTTTCATCATAACAGCTTTGTCCATCTACTCAGCATTTTTAGCAATACATATAAAACTTCAAAATTACAGGCGTGAAATAGATATTTTAAAATCAGAACTGGTAAAATTAACCTCAAAAGTTAGCTTTTATTTTGAAAAAGCCAAACCTTGTGATTTGTCTAAATTTAATGATATCAACATGAAGGATGAAAAGAAACTATTATTTAAATTATTTTCTCTTTTAAAAGTAACAGGTATAGCATTTTTCGACATACAAAATCAAAAGTGCCTTACAATAGGTGACGGTATTTGTAATAAAGACCTGCTGAAATATATAGATGAAAAAATATACAGTTTTAGATTTAACGACAAATTTGTTGTAGTTATGCCTGTCTACAAGAATGACGAACTGTCAAAAGTTTTTTTCTTTTTTTATGATGATAATGCTTTGATAGATAACTTCAATATTTTTTACTATTTAAAGTCTAAATTTGAAAATGAGATTTTAATAAGCCTTCAGTCTAAATGCAATGTCGTAGAGAGTGTTAACTAAAAAGTATTTCAGAAATATTATTATCAATATCACAATTAAAGGTGCTATATCTATACCGCCAAAATTAGTTGGAACAAATTTCCTTATCTTTTTGTAAACAGGTTCAGTAACATTTTTAAGGAATCTGACAACCGGATTATAAGGGTCAGGATTAACCCAGGATATAACAGCAGAAATTATAACTACCCACATATAAATAGAAAGGGCGATGTCCAATATTCTAGACACCGCCTCTATTAAATTTGCTAATATGAACAATATTAATCCTCAAATGGATAATCTACAAGCTCAATAATAGCCATTTGGGCATTATCACCTCTTCTATTGCCCAGTTTATATATTCTTGTATACCCGCCGTTTCTATCTTTATAAAGAGGTGCTATTTCTTTAAAAAGTTTTTCAGCAGCTTTGTTATGATTTTTTAGCCTTGCATTCAGGATTCTTCTTGAATGAATTGTTTGGTCTTTTGCTAAAGTAATGAGTTTTTCTATAAAACTTCTTAAAACTTTGGCCTTTTCATGTGTAGTTTCTATTCTTCCATTTTCAATTAAAGCACAGGCTAGATTTACAAACAGATGTTCCCTTTGTTCTTTTGGCCTATGAAAACTTTTAGTCTTTACTCTATGACGCATTCTATATCACCTCTCTTAATCTTTTTATTTTTCAGAAGTTGGAGATGGAGCTAATTCAAGACCATACTCAGCTAATGCCTCTTTTATCTCTTTAAGGGACTTTCTCCCAATACTTTTAGCTTCTTTCAGTTCATCTTCTGTCATTTTTACAAGGTCACCTATGGTATTGATACCAAGCTTTTTAAGTGTGTTTAAAGCTCTTGAAGAGATATCCAGTTCCTCAATAGCCAGTGAAAGTTTATCGGCTTCTATCTGTTTTGCAATAGATTCAGGTTGTGCTTTTACTACTGTTTCTACTTTTCTTGTAGTTGGCGATAATAATAGCTTAAAGTGGTCTAAGAGTATATTAGTGGCACGTGTTAGAGCTTCCTCCGGAGTCATACTTCCGTCAGTATAGATTTCCATTGTAAGTTTATCAAAATCTGTTTTTTCTCCAACTCTCACTGGTTCTACATTAAATGCAACTTTTTTTATAGGAGAAAAAGAAGTATCAATTGGAATCCATCCAATTTCAGACGGAGGCTCCATTTCTTCAACAGTAACATATCCTTTTCCCTTTTCTATCTTTAGCTCTATTTTCAGTTCAGTATCTGCATCTATTGTAGCTATGTGTGTATCTGGATTGACTAATTCTACTCCATTAGGTAGTTTTATATCAGCACCTGTCACTTTTTTTGGACCTTTAACTTCTAAAATCGCAAATTCACTATCAATCCCTTCATCCATTCTAAACTTGAGCTCTTTTAAATTTAAAATAATTTCAGCTACATCTTCTATAACACCATCAAGTGTAGCAAATTCGTGTGAAACGCCATGAATTTTTACGGAAGTTATAGCTCCGCTTTCAAGTGAAGAAAGTAAAACTCTTCTTAAAGCATTTCCTATTGTTATCCCATAACCTCTTTCAAGAGGCTCTACAAATAACTTACCATATGTATTAGTTTTTGTTTTCTCATCCCAATAAATCTTATCAGGCATTATAAATTCTAAAAAAGGCATATTTGCACCTCCAAAAATTAAGCAGAGTAGAACTCAATGATATGTTGTACGTTTACTGGTATTTCTAATTCAATTTCTTCGGGGATTTCTAAAACTTTTCCTCTGAAGTTTTCTCTGTCAACCTCAAGCCAAGAAGGAATACTTCTTGGGTCTCTGCTTTCTAAGTTCTCTTTAAAGAGTGGAGATTTTTTACTTCTTTCTCTTAATTCTATAATATCACCAGGTTTTACCTGATAAGATGGAATATTTACTTTTCTTCCGTTTACAAGAAAATGACCATGTCTTACCAACTGTCTAGCCTGTAGTCTTGTTTTTGCAAATCCCATTCTATAAACTACGTTATCTAATCTACTTTCAAGTAACTGTAATAATATATTACCTGCGTTTTTTCCTTTTACCCCAGCAAGTCTAACAGCCTCATCAAAGTATCTTTTAAATTGTTTTTCCCTCAGTCCACCATATAAATATCTTAATTTTTGTTTTTCTTGTAAACGAATAGCATAGTCAGATAATTTTCTTCTTCTTCCCTGAACTCTTCCGTGCTGTCCAGGAGGATAGTTTCTTTTGTTAAATGCTTTAACACTTCCACCTACAAAAACACCAAGTCTTCTGCTTACTTTTGTTAATGGTCCAAGATATCTACCCATAGATTAAACCCTCCTTTTGCTTGGTGGACGACATCCATTGTGAGGTATTGGAGTTACATCCTTTATTAACTTTACATTTAATCCACTTGCAGCTATAGTTCTTATAGCCGATTCTCTACCTGCACCAGGTCCTTTAACCCAAATTTCAATATCTTTCATTCCAAACTCATCCATTGCCCTTTTAGCCGCTTTCTGTGCTGCCATTTGAGCTGCATAAGGTGTAGATTTTCTAGTTCCTTTAAAACCTTCAGTTCCTCCAGAAGCCCAAGTTAAGACATTACCTTCTTTATCTGTTATTGTTACGATTGTATTATTAAATGTTGCTTGAATATGAGCTATTCCATAGGGAACAGTTCTTTTAGCTTTTTTTGAAGTTCTTCTTCTTTTTTTTGCCAACGTTTATCTCCTCCTAGTAATTACCTTCTTTTAATTCTTCCAGTGAATTTTCTTCTAGTTTTAGCATTGGTTTTAGTTCTTTGTCCTCTAACAGGTAAACCTAATCTATGTCTTATACCTCTGTAGCAACCCATATCCATTAGTTTTTTAATATTTACAGCTATTTCCCTTCTTAAATCACCTTCAACCTTATAGTTTTGTTCTATGTACTTTCTAATTGCATTAAGTTCATCTGGAGTTAACTCTCCCACTCTTTTCATACCGTCAATACCAGTATTTTTGAGTATTTCTTTAGCTCTGGTCTTACCTATCCCAAATATGTATGTTAGTGCTATTTCTAATCTCTTTCTATCTGGTAAATCAACACCCGCTATACGTGCCATATTTTCCTCCTAATTATCCTTGTTTTTGTTTATGTCTTGGGTTTTCACATATTACCATGACTCTTCCATTTCTTTTTATAATTCTGCATTTTTCACATCTTTTTTTTACAGATGATCTTATTTTCATTTTACTTCACCTCTCTATTGTTTTTACATCCTGAAAATAATTCTTCCCCTTGTCAAATCGTAAGGGGAAAGTTCTACCTTTACTCTATCGCCAGGTAGTATACGAATAAAGTGCATTCTAATCTTTCCCGATACGTGAGCTAAAACTTCATGCCCAGTGTCAAGTTTCACTCTAAACATAGCATTAGGCAATGCTTCTTCTACTGTACCTTCTACAACTATACCTTTTTCCTTTTTCTCTTCTTTTTTCTTTTTTCCCATGGCTCACCTTATCAAAGTTTTGATAGTATTTCGGGACCATTTTCAGTAATTGCAACAGTATGCTCGAAATGAGCAGCCGGAGCTTTTTCCTTAGAAACAATGGTCCATCCATCTTTTAATTTTCTGTAGTAATTTGGCCTTTTTCCTAAAGTAGCCATTGGTTCTATAGCAAGAACCATTCCTTCTTTTAAAACCACATTCTCAGCATTCGCAACACAATTTGACACATGGGGACTTTCATGGGGCTTCCTGCCTATCCCATGTCCACCATAATCGCAAATCGGAGCGAGACGGTAACTTTTCAATGTGCCTTCTATAGCAGCCGCGATATCTTTTATATTATTTCCTGGTATGCATTTTTCAATGCCAGCCATTAAAGCTTTCTCTACTCCTTCCAACAATCTTTTTTTTCGGTCACTAATTTTATCTCCTACAACGTAAGTAATAGCTGCATCTCCATACCAACCTTCATACACAACGCCGAAATCAATACTTACAATATCTCCTTCTTTTATCGGTTTGTTTTTAGGTATTCCGTGAACAATCTCTTCATTTATCGATACACATAACGCTGCTGGAAAACCATATAAACCTAAAAAAGCTGGCTTAACACCTCTTTTTTCTGTTTCCTCTCTAGCTATTTTATCTAAATCTAAGCCTGTCATTCCAGGTTTAGTTTCTTCTTTTATCTTTTGTAGTATCTCAGCTACAATTCTATTTGCTGTACGAAGCTTCTCTATATCTTCTTTGCTTTTCAGTTCAATCATAACAATCTATAATTTTAACACATTTTTTATTTGATTGTAAACCTCTTCAACAGGTTTACTGGCATCAATTTCAAACAATTTATTTTGCTTCTTATAATATTCAACTAAAGGTTCTGTTTGCTCATGATAAACTTCCAGACGTTTTTTTATAACTTCTTCTTTATCATCATCTCTTTGGATTACTTCAACTCCTTCTGGAGGTGGGTTAAATTCTATATGATAGACTTTTCCTGTTTTAGGATCGATTCTTCTTCCTGAAAGCCTTCTTATAACTTCTTTATCATCAATTTTAAATAAAATGACTGCATCAACCTGTTTACCTTCTTCCTGTAGCATCTTATCTAAGCTTTCTGCTTGAGGTATAGTTCTGGGAAAGCCATCCAGGATAACATTTCTGTCTTTTAATTCGTTTAGTTTTTCTTTTATTATTCCGATGATAATATCATCAGGAACCAGTTTTCCCTCATCCATATACTGCTTGGCCCTTTTACCAAGCTCCGTTCCATTTTTAACAGCTTCTCTCAATATATCACCTGTTGATACTTGAACAAAACCATAATCCCTTTTTAAAAATTCAGCTTGGGTACCTTTACCTGCACCAGGAGGTCCTAAGAAAATGATTATTTTTCCCATTTTAACCCCTTTTTAAAAATCCTTCATATTTTTTCATAGCAAGATAAGCTTCTATTTGATGGAGAGTATCAAGAGCAACAACCACTACAATTAATGCTGAAGTTCCTCCAAAGTAGAAAGGAACATCTAGCCATCTAACTAAAAACATAGGAAGTACTGCTATAGCTGCTAAAAATATGGAACCTGCGAATACCAGTCTGGTCAAAACGTAATTTATATATTCAGCTGTTTGTGTTCCTGCTCTTACCCCGGGTATGAAACCACCATTTTTTCTTAAACTATCAGCTAAGTCTTGTGGATTTATAACTATAGCTGTATAAAAGTATGAGAAAAATATAATTAATGCAACATAAAGGATGAAATATATATAGCTCTGAGGAGATAAAATATCAGCTATCACTCGGGCTATATGACTTTGGTTTGCAAACATCTGTGCAATTGTTGCTGGAAACATCAAAATAGCGACAGCAAAGATAATTGGAATTACTCCTGCAGGGTTTAGCTTTAAAGGTAAATAAGTTGCTGTAGTTGCACCAGTTATTCTTCTGGCATATTGGATAGGTATTCTTCTTTCTGCCTCCTGAATATAGATAATACCAGCAACTACAATTACTATTATTATTACAGCAAGGGCTACTTTATAAACTGGTAGTGAACCAGCCCTCAACTGTTCATAGGTGGCTATAATGGCATTAGGAATACCAGCAACTATACTGGCCAGTATAATCATAGATATACCGTTTCCAATCCCAAATTCAGTAATCTTTTCACCAAGCCACATTAAAAATACGGTTCCAACTGTAATGATAAATGTAGTCATAAATATAAAAATTAAAGCCGGTTCTGATATTAAGGCTTGTCCAGTTTCTGTTCTAATATTACTAATCCAAACTGAAAGTGCAAAAGATTGGAAAGCTGCTATCAAAATAGTAAGATAACGGGTATATTGACTTATTTTCCAGCGACCATACTCTCCTTCTTCTTTTTGAAGTTTTTCTAAAGATGGAATAACAGCAGTCAATAACTGCATTATAATAGCTGCTGAAATATAAGGCATAATACCTAAGGCAAAGACTGATAATCTTCCTAAAGCTCCACCGGAAAATAGGTTATAAATATTGAATAAAACTCCTCCTGAAGAGTTAAAATAATTAAGAAGGGCGGCTGTATCCACCCCAGGGACAGGAATATGTGTTCCTAATCTATAAACTGCAAAAATAATAAGAGTATAAAGTATTCTTTTCCGAAGTTCTTTTATTTCAAGTATTTTTTGAATAAATTCAAGCACTAATTTAAGCCTCTTCTGGCAGTTTTTCAGTTAAGATTTCTGCTTTTCCACCAGCTTTTTCTATTTTTTCTATTGCTGATTTTGAGAATTTATGAGCTTTTACTGTTAGAGGTTTAGTTAGTTCTCCATCTCCAAGTATTTTAACCCTTGAAGAACATTTAATTATTCCCATCTCTTCTAACACTTCTGGAGTAACCTCAGAGTTAGGTTCAAATCTTTCTTCTAAAACTTTTACATTAACAATCTCGTATTCTACTTTATTTGGATTTTTAAATCCTCTCTTTGGAATTCTCATAATGAAAGGTGTTTGTCCACCTTCAAAAAATGCAGGTAAGTTACCATAGCCTCTTCTTGACTTTTGACCTTTATGTCCTCTTGTAGATGTTTTTCCGTGTCCTGAACCTATACCTCTACCTACTCTCTTTTCTCTGTGTGTTGCACCTTTTGCAGGTTTTAATTCATGTAATTTAAATCCCATTATTCAACTTCCTCCACTTGAATAAGATGTTTAGCTTTTTCTATATTGCCTCTTACCATTGGATTATCTTCTAAAATTCTCTCATCATTGGTTCTTCTTAAACCTAATGATCTAACTGCTTGTTTCTGTGATTTTTTCTTTCCTGCAAGACCTCTTACCAATTTAACTTTTAATCTCATTTTATTGGAACACCTCCAGCGAATATTCTATAGGAGCTTTTTACTTTATTTTCGTCTATACCTCTAAGCTGAGCTACTTCTTCTGGGGATTTTAGTTTTAATAAAGCATCAAAAACAGCTCTAACTATATTATTAGGATTAGTAGTTCTACTAATTATTTTTGCAAGTACATCTGTAACACCTAGAAGTTCCAATACTGGTCTCATGGGTCCGCCAGCAACCACACCAGTACCTTTTCTGGCAGGTTTTAGTAGAATTTTAGCTGACTCATATTCACCAATAACATCATGAGGTATTGTTCCTTCTATAAGAGGAACTTTTATTATGTGTTTTTTTGCATCAGCTATCGCTTTAGCTATGGCTGGGGGAACCTCATTTGCTTTTCCATGTCCAAATCCTATATGACCGTTCTTATCTCCTACAACAGCCAGAGCTGAAAATGAAAATCTTCTACCACCTTCCATAACACGAGTGGTTCTACTTATTTCTACAACTTTTTCCTGAAGGTTTAATTGAGAAATATCAATTGGATTTTCTTTTATTCTTTCCTCAATAATTCTCTCTATTTTTTTGTAACCCATTTCCTACTCCTTTCCTTATTAAAACTTTAATCCTTTTTCTCTTGCTGCATCAGCAAATGCTTTTACTTTACCATGATATATAAATCCACCTCTATCAAAAACAACATTTTCAATTCCTTGTGCTAGGGCTTTTTCAGCTATAAATTCTCCGAGTTTTTTTGCTACTTCTTTATTTTTTCCTCCTCTAAATCCATACTTTTTGACAAAATCTTTGTCAATAGTAGATGCACTTAAGATGGTTTTTCCAGCTTCATCATCAATGATTTGAACATAAAGATTGTTGAGACTTTTGTAAAAAGCCATTCTAGGTCTTTCTGGAGTACCAAAAACTTTTTTTCTTATTCTTTTATGTCTTATTATTCTTTTTTCCCTTCTTGTTTTTACTGCCATCGTCTCCTCACCTTAAAGTTTATTTTTTACCTACAGATTTACCTGGTTTAAGTTTGAGTTGTTCACCTTTATATCTGATACCTTTTCCTTTGTATGGATCCGGTTTTCTGAATTCTCTAATTTCTGCGGCAACCTGCCCAACCAACTGTTTATCTATACCAGACACTTTAATGATGTTTCCTTCAACAGATATTTGAATTCCTTCCGGTGGTTCATAAACTATTGGATGAGAATATCCTAATTGAAGCTCTAAATTTCTACCTTTCATGGAAGCTCTATAACCTATACCATGGATTTCTAACTCTACTGTAAAACCTTTTGTAACTCCCTCTACCATGTTAGCAAGTATTGCTCTTGACGTACCATGTATAGCTCTCATAAATGATTCGTCACTTGGTCTTTCTATTTTTACGATATTATCTTCCTTAACAATTTTTAAAGCTGGGTGAAAAGTATTACTTAATTCACCTTTTGGTCCTTTAACTTTAACAAAGTTATTTTCTTCAATAGTAACTTCAACACCTTGTGGTATTTCTACAGGTTTTTTTCCTATCCTTGACATTTAATTAGCCTCCTTATTTCATTACCAAATATAACAGAGTATTTCTCCACCAACTCTTTCCTTTCTAGCCTGAGCGTCAGTCATTATTCCTTTATTGGTAGAAAGTATTGCTGTTCCAAGACCTTTTCTTACATAAGGAATTTCAGAAACACCCGCATATTTTCTAAGTCCTGGCTTAGACACTCTTTTTAAGCCTGAAATAACTGGTTTTGTATTTCGATCATCTAAATATTTTAATTTTAAAATTAAGGTTCCTTGATTTCCTTTTTTGTTTTTCTCTGAAACGATATAATCCTCTATATAACCTTCCTCTTTTAAAATTCTTGCTATTTCTTCTTTCATTTTGGAATGGGGTATATAAACTTCACTTTTTCTTGATTTTTGAGCATTATTTATTCTTGCGAGCATATCTGCAATTGGATCTACTATCATTTTCTATCCTCCTTACCAACTAGCCTTTCTTATTCCTGGGATTTCACCCCTTGAAGCTCTTTCTCTGAAACATATTCTACACATATCAAACTGTCTTAAATATCCTCTAGGTCTACCACATAAAGGACATCTTGAATGTTTTCTTGTTTTAAATTTAGGCTCTTTTAAAAAAGACTTAGCCCATAATGCCTTTCTTGCCATTTATATCCTCCTTAAGATGCTCTAATAGGAAGTCCAAGTAATGCAAGTAAATACCTGGCTTCTTCATCGTTTTTAGCAGATGTTTCGATTATAATATCCATTCCTCTTACTCTATCAACCTTATCATAGTCTATTTCAGGGAAAATAATCTGTTCTTTTACTCCAAAGGCGTAATTTCCTCTACCATCGAATGAACGAGGATTTAAGCCTCTAAAGTCTCTAACCCTTGGTAATGCTACAGATATTAATTTATCCA
>CAZEYS010000029.1:0-17141 GCA_964516095.1 uncultured Aquificales bacterium | reverse complement strand
TTTTAAGAATGCTTCTCTGTAAGTAGTACCTTTGTTTCTTCTGAATCTTGAGTCTGCAAAGAGAAGTACTGTTTCAAAAGTATCCCAGTAAGGTTTTCCATCTTTTTTATGGAGGTTTTTAGCCCATTTTTCATCATTTCCAAAGTTATCAAGAATTTCTCTCATTCTCTTGAAGTATTCTTCTTTGGAAAGTCCTGTTGCTCTTTTTACGTCTTCATCGCTGTATAGTTTTTCTGCATCTTTTATGAGGTCTCCATATACAAACTCACTTACAAATCCTGATGCAAATCTCTGTTTGTATTTTCCTCCAAATCCTGAGAGTTTACCCATTCCTGAAATAGCCATTTCATTTTCTGTTGACAATCCACCAAATGGACCAAGTCTTCCAGTTAATCCTGGAATTGCTGCTATAGCTCTGTGGTTTAGCACTCCATTGAAGTATTTACCAATTGAGAAACCTACAGTAAGTTGGACTACTTTAGGAAGTGCTATATCTTTTGCCAATTCCTCAACTAATTTTGGATGTACGCCTGTAAGTTTCCATGTTTTTTCTTTGCTGAATTTTCTGGCTTCTTTTTTTAGAAGCTCAAATACTGTTGTAACTTTTACTTTTGAACCGTCTTTTAATGTAACTTCCCAAGTTCCTTCAAGTGCAGGATCTATATCCCACGCAACATCGTGTAATCTTAAAGTTTTTACAGGGTTTCCTTCTGTTCCCGGCATTAATGCAAGTTTATTAGTTTTTGTATTCCATGAGAAGAAGCAAGCTTCTGGTTCAAACTCTTTTCCTTCTTCTTCTGCTTTAGCTTTAAATGTTTCAAATAGTTCTTTATCAAATTCTTCAGGAGGGTTTTCTGTATCTATATCTTCAAGTCTTAAAAATCTTTGGTTGTCCAGTCTAACTAAGAATGGTAGGTCTGTAAAGTGTTTTACAAATTCAGGTTTGTACATCTTTTTCTGGATAATTTCATCAATTACAGCCATTGCAAGGTGGCCGTCGTATCCAGCTTTAATAGGTATCCATAAATCTGCGTGAGTTGCAGTTGAGTTGAATTCAGGAGATATAACTATTACTTTTGCACCGTTGTATCTTCCTTCCCATACAAAGTGTGCGTCTGGAATTCTGGAAGTGTTAGGGTTCATTCCCCACCATACTTGTGTGTTTACTGTGTAATAGTAATCCCATGTACAACCAACGTTACCTTCTCCATATACTGCAGTAACACCGGCGAACATATCACCAACATATGAAGCAATATAAGGTCTTTGTGCTCCAAGCTGTGTTCCAAGTCTTTTTCCTGAAGCTGCTCTTGCTTCAGTAAGCATTCCAGCTCCAACGTGTACGTATAATCCTTCAGGACCTTTTGTAAGCATTGTTTTGTAGATATTTTCTGCTATTTCTGTGATAGCCTCATCCCATGTTATTCTTTTCCACTTACCTTCTCCTCTCTTTCCTACTCTTTTAAGAGGATAGAGTATTCTATCTTTTTCATACATAACCTGTGAGTGTTGTACCCCTTTGTTACAACCCCTTGGGTTAAAGTCAGGTATCTTAGCATTAATCTGTGGATAGTTAGCAACCTGGTTTTCTCTTGTAACTATTCCATTGTCTACCCAGACATCCCATGCACAGTTACCCTGACAGTTAACACAGTGATAAGCAGTTCCGTGTTCTTCTTTTTTACCGTAAGTGTAAGCGAATTCTTTCCTGTACATATTTTCTGTGTAAGAACTGTTTGGATAAGATGCCCTTGGGTCTTCCACTATAAGGGCTTTATCTTTTGCAAAGGCAGCGTTGCCGCCAACTGTGAGGCCTGCTCCTGTTACACTGAGAGCTTTTAAGAAGTTTCTTCTTGATAAGGCCATTATTTTACCTCCTTTTAACTTACAGATATTTTTTATTCTTAACATAGTTTAAATAAAAGGACAAGGGCTGAGAAGCCCCTACGTTATTATAGACAACCACCACCACCACCTGCTGCTGGAGGTTGATATTCATCTTCTTCAGTTGGATATCCAGCATCAAGCCATGCTTGCATTCCACCTTTTAGGTTTCTTACAATCTTGAATTTCTTAGCACATTTTTTAAATATTTCAGGGTTTCCATCTCTTGAGACTATAACTGTAGGTAAATAGTAGTTAATGTGAGGAAGAGCGTCTTTAGGAGCCTTTGATTCATCGCAATCTGGTAATGGAATTGAACCTGGAATGTGAGAAAGTGTATAAAAATCATAATCTTCTGCATCATCTTCTTCTTCCTCAGAAGGCTCATAAGGTCTTACATCTATAACCTGTAAATTAATTCTTGGATTTCCCATTAATTTGTATAGCTGTTCAGCTGTTAAAGGAAGTTGTTTTTGCAGTTCTATTTCTTTTTTACCAAAACTTAGAACTAAAACTGCCAGCACAAAGATGATTCCTAAGTAAATTGCTCTTTCAACTTTTGGATTCATTTTACTCCTCCACCTGAGTAGATGATACTTGTGAAACTTGCTGTTCTAATTTGGAAATATTCCCTTTTATTCCAATTAAGGCAATAACAAGAACCACTATAGCAACCCAGTATATAAGTCTTTCTATCATACTCATCTCTTTCACCTCTCCATTATATTAGTCGTAAACTTCATCAGCTTTAGGTTTAGCTTCTAAGAATTTCTGCCATCTTCCAAAGTATATAAGGTTTGCAGTTATAATTCCAACTATAAAGTATGTTGCAGATTGAGCCATAGAACCTATTGAAAGTGTTGGATAAGCTGATATAAATGCTCCAGTTGTACATCCACCTCCAACCATAGCTCCGTAAGCAAGTCCAATTCCTGCGAAGAAAACTAACAGTATTCTTACCCAAGGCATAGATGTTACTGCTTCTGCAAATGGAGGAGGAACAACATCAAATTTAAATGTTCTTGAGATTATAGCACTTAAGAATGCACCAGGAAGTACACCTATAATTAATCCTGCGTGCCATATGATACCTTCACTTATATGAGGAACAACACTTAAAGGATGTCCAATTAAATGACCTATCCAACCAACTAAAGCCAGTAATGCTCCAGAAAATCCTAAGTACTCTCCCTGTGCAGTTGCCCATGTTATTATAAGACCTGCTGCAATACCTGAAGGTAGCCAGTGCCATTCTTCTTTTAACGATAAGAAAGGTTTTCCTTCTTCAAATTTCTTAGCAGGGTCTAATTTGTCTGCTAAAAGTGCAAATAGTAAAAACATTATTCCCCAAACAACAGCAAGAACACCATACGGAAGTCCAAGAATACCATAGAGTGTCAGTTTCTCTTTTAAACCCAGTATTCCAGCTTCTACTAAAGCTGGTTTTGTTGCGTTAAAGAGTAAAATCCCTATTACAAGACCTATAACACCACCAATAGCTACAAATTTACCTGCTCCTACCCTTGCAACACATGTACCTGGACAAAATCCTGCTGAAGCCATGGAAATTCCGAATAAGAATCCTCCTACCAAGTGAGCAATTCCCATAAATGGCATAATTCTAGGGATAATATTTGTCTCTTCTTGTAAACCGAAAATATCAACAAGGCCGTAGATTATAGAAGCTGTTGCTATTGCAGTAAATGCAAACTTCATGATTTTTAAATCTCTAAGTAAAAGAAGACCTTCTACCCTTGAGTATCTAATAGCACCAACTTTATGAAGAACTATACCAAATAAAGCACCGGTTATTATACCCATAACCAATGCATGCATATTTTCCATTTTTAGACCTCCTGAATAATTATGAACAGGGAGGGGATACCTCCCATATTTGAAATTTTATAAACACGATTATTTTGCGATAGGTAAAGATGGATCGTTACCCCATTCATCCCATGAACCAATGTAAACTTTAGCTTTAGGTACACCTACGTATTTAGCTGCTGCAAATATAAATGAACCTCTTCCAGTACCTACGTGACAGTAAGTAATTAGAGTATCAGTTTCTGGGTCAAATCCTTTTCTTTTAAGTTTTTTGTAGAAAATCTTTTTGAGTTTTTTAACAGGTTTGAATAGTGGTTTGTTTGGTTTTCCACTTGGGTTTCCTGCAACTTTTTTCCATTCGAAGAAAACAGCACCTGGTATGTGTCCACCTCTTTTAACCTGTTCTTCTTGTCCAGGAGCGTATTCTGCTCTTAATAAAGATTTTCCTACATACTCTTGAAATCTTCTTGCGTCTAAGATGAAGTATTTTGATTTTTTACCGTTCTTCTTAATATCTTCAACAGCTTTTAATACTTCATCTTTTGTAGCTAAAATATCCCAATTGATGTTTGCTTTGAATGTTTTTGGAGCAGGTTTGCTTCCTTCTCCAGTTTCTACTGGATATCCTTTAGCTTTCCATGTAACAAATCCATAGTTTAACATTCTGTTTTGACCATGTAATCCATCTATCCCATAAAGCCATAGGAAATACCATACACCTGATGCGTTAGGTCCTCTACCATCGTCATACGCAATAACTTTTGAATTATTATCGATACCTAAAGAACCGATAAATTTTTCAGCTCTCTCTTTACACATTGGAAGACCGTTACACTCTTTTATGTCTTTTAAGTAGTGTAATGCGTGAGCAAATGCATGAGCTGAACCTGGAATGTGTCCTTCTTTGAATTTTTTGTCAGAATCTCCATCTACAAAAACTGCACCTTTTGCATCAAAAACTTTTTTTGCTGCATCAACGTCGATGAGCATATCTGGATAAGCTGGAGCATCTTTTGCTATAGAAGCTCCTGAAATTGCTAATATGCCTGCTGCTGCAAGAGAAACTTTTTTAAATGTTCTCATAGAAAATACCTCCTTTTGAATTTTTATTTTGAATGTAGAGAGACTTCTTTGAAATGTTGAATATTTTTTCTAACCTATAAAAAGTTATTTTTTGCATTATTAAACACATAGCTATATCCTAATTTTCTAAATATACCTTATAATTATTTGGTTAACAACAACTAACCTTTAAATATCAAATTCAAATTGTATTAACATTTATAAGCACAAAAAAATTAAAAAAACAAGAGGTTAAATTGAAGTATTTTTTGTCTTTTATTCTGCCTTCAAAAGCAAACAGGGTAAAGATAAAATCCAAAAGGTATGTGATACCTAAAGAGGTAAGTATAAAAATCAATAGGGCTATTTGGGAATTGAGGTTACAGCAGGAAAAATATAAGATAACTTTTAATGTTCCTGTTGAAGTGAATATTAAGTTTATTCTACCTAATAAACGTAGAAGAGATATTGATAATATTATGAAGACCTTAGGTGATTGTATGGTTTATGCAAACATTATTACAGATGACCATCTTATATATAAACAGAATTTAGAAAAAATAATTGTCCCTGGCGAAGAGGGAATAATTATTGATATTAAAGAGTATAAATCTATAAATAATTTCAATAAAATTATTGACAGATTAAAAAAGTATAAGGAAAAATTAGATGGGCTTAAATGAAATACACATAAGTGAACATACTTTAAATCTTCTTTTCAAAATAGTTATATCACTTATACTTGGGCTTATTATAGGATTAGAAAGAGAGCATAGGGCAAAAGAAGAGGCATTTGCAGGAATAAGAACATTTCCTCTTATTGCAATTTTAGGTTGTCTGTCAGCTTTTATTTATGACAATTACTGGAACTCCATAATGTGGCTTACCTTTGGGGCTGTTATTGTGTTTTCAATAGTAAATTTCTATCTTGAGTATCAGAAGGATAAAGGAATAACTACGGAAATTGCAGTAATACTTACTTTTGTAGTCGGTTTTCTTATTTATTTTAACTATATCTATATAGGTGTTTTTTTAACTATTGCGATAACGGTTCTTCTTGCTTTAAAAAATTACCTTGAAACGTTTGCAAAAAAATTGTCACAAGAAGATATATTTGCAATTTTAAAGTTTATTCTTATAACAATAGTAGTTTATCCACTTCTTCCTGATAAAAACTTCGGTCCACTAAATGCTTTAAATCTGAAGGACATATGGAAAGTTATTATTATCGTTTCGAGCTTAGATTTTATAGGATACATAATATTAAAATGGAAAGGTTCTAAAGCTTTGTGGATAAATGGTATTGTTGGAGGTCTTGTTTCAAGTACAGCTGTTACCTACAACCTTGCAAAGAAAGCAAAAGCTTACCCTGTACTAACCTCGTCTGCAGCTTTTGGTATTTCTCTGGCATGGACTGTTATGAATTTTAGAGTTTTATTCTTAGCATTCATTGTAAATAAAAATATGGCTATTGCTCTTTTAGAACCTATGTTACTATCTTCTTTTTTCTTTTTGATTTTTATTTACGTAAAATATAAAAATGAATTTTTCAGTAATGAAAAATCAAATACCGATATAAAAATTAACAATCCTTTTGAACTATTATCTGCTTTCCAGTTTGGTTTTATTTATGCTCTTGTTATAGTTATGATTAAACTGCTAAACTTCTATATTGGAGAAAAAGGTGTTTATCTGGCGAGTTTTATTTCTGGTGTAATAGATGTTGATGCTATTACTTTATCTTTATCACAAATGGCTGCTCAATCTAAGGTATTAGACTTATACAAAGATGGGATACTTCTGGCTGTAATTTCCAACAGTCTTTTCAAATTTTTATATGCATTGATATTTGGGAATAGGCAACTTGCTAAAGATATTTTTGTTTTACTGGTTATCATTACAGCAGTTTGTGGAGTTTATATTTTCCTTTGATGTTAAAATAATTTAAAAGGATTTTAATATTAGGAGCTTTTTTATGGATGAAAAAATCCTATCAGCACATGGTCTTACTTTAGAAGAATACAAAAGAATTTTAGATTTGATTGGCAGACAGCCAAACGAAATAGAACTTGGAATATTTGGGGCTTTGTGGAGTGAACACTGTTCTTATAAATCTTCTAAACCTTTTTTAGGTGTATTTCCTACTGAAGCACCATGGGTTATACAGGGTCCCGGTGAAAATGCAGGTGTTGTTGAAATAGATGATAAGTATGCAGTTGCTTTTAAGGTTGAGTCTCACAATCACCCATCTTATATTGAACCTTTCCATGGGGCTGCAACAGGTGTAGGTGGAATAATCAGAGATGTGCTTTCTATGGGAGCAAGGCCAGTGTGTGCTTTTGATAGTTTAAGGTTTGGAGATGTAAGGAATGATGGTAAAAGGAAGAATAATATAAAAGATGCAAAGCCTATAACTAAGGGTGTTGTTAAGGGTATTGGGTTTTATGGAAATTGTATAGGTGTTCCTACTATTGGTGGAGAAGTTGTTTTTGATGAAGTTTATGCTGGCAATCCACTTGTTAATGCATTTTGCCTTGGTATTCTCGAAAAAGATAAGATGTATAGGGCAAGAGCTACAAAGGTTGGTCAGAAACTCGTAATGGTAGGTTCTGCGACAGGAAGAGATGGAATACATGGAGCTACAATGGCTTCGGCAGAGTTTTCGGAAGAAACCGAAGACAAAAGACCTAATGTCCAGATAGGCGATCCATTCTTTGGTAAAAGATTAGTAGAGTGTACCCTTGAAGTTATGCAAAATAAATTGATAGTAGGCTGTCAAGATTTTGGAGCTGCTGGACTTGCTGGTTCAACTTCAGAACTTGGTTCAAAGTCTAATATGGGTGTAAAAGTTTATTTAGATAATGTACCTCTCAGAGAAGAAGGAATGACCCCTTATGAAATTTTACTTTCTGAATCTCAGGAAAGGATGCTTTATGTCGTAGATGATGAAAATGTAGAAAAAGTTTTAGAAACTGCTAAATGGTATGGACTTGAAGCTGCGGTAGTTGGCGAAACAACAGATACAAAGAGAATGGAAGTTTTTTATAAGGGAGAGAAGGTCGTAGATTTACCTATATCAGCAATTGTAGATGACGCCCCTGTTTACAATAGACCACGAAAAAGACCTGAATACTTAAATGCAACTCAAGCCTTTGACCAGAACCAGCTTGAAAAAGTAGACTTAAAGGAAGCACTAATAAAGGTCATATCTTCACCAACTATTTCAAAGAAAAAATGGGTTTATCAGCAGTACGACCATGAAGTTGGAATAAATACTATCGTAAAACCCGGTAGTGATGCTGCTGTATTAAGAGTAAAGTGGGCTGTTAAACCAGAAATAAATTCAGAAAAGGCTGTTGCTATTTCTTCTGATGGTAATGGCAGATGGGTTTATTTAAATCCGTATGAAGGTGGTAAAAGAGTTGTTGCAGAAGCTGTTAGAAATGTGTATGTAACAGGTGCAAAACCTCTGGCTATAACAGATTGTCTTAATTGGGGAAATCCAGAAAACCCAGAAATAATGTGGCAGTTTGAGCAGGCTACAAAAGGTATGGCTGATGCCTGTAAGACTTTAAATACCCCAGTAGTTGGAGGGAATGTATCGTTATATAACGAAACAGTTTTACCGGAGAAAAGGATTAATATATATCCCACTCCGATTGTTGTTGCTGTTGGAGTGTTAGATAAACCTGAAGATGCTATCCCAAGCTATTATCAGGATGAGAATGACTTTATTGTTATAATTGGAGAAGTAGATAAAGCTCCAACTGTAAATGCAAGTGAATATTTAAAAGAGGTTCATGGAATTGTTTCTGGTGATATCCCTCCTATTGATTTACAAATAGAACTAAAGTTATCTGAATTTATCAGAAATAATAAAGATAAAATTAAATCTGCCCATGATGTTTCTGACGGTGGCCTTATTACAGCTTTATTAGAAGGTGCATTTAAGGAAGAGGAAACATTAGGAATAGACGTGAAAATTGATACTGAATATAGACCTGATTTTGAACTTTTTGATGAAATGAGAAGCTTAGTTGTTATAACTGTATCTGAGGAAAACATTAAAGATCTAAAAAAAGAAGCAGAAAAATCAGGAATAGGTTTTAAGGTTTTAGGTAAAGTAACTAAAGATAAAGAACTTAAGCTTCAAATTAATAATGAAACTATAACTGAAAATATGGAATTTTTAAGGAACGTATGGGAAAATTCTCTTGAAAGGTTATTAGATAATTAATGCTTGGCTTTTTTGACTTTAAGTTTTAATCCTTTTACTGCAACAACTTTTACTTTTTCTCCTTTTTTTATAGGTTGGTTAGAGTATGCTTCCCAAATCTCACCCATAATCATAACCTGTCCTTCTGGATTTATATCTGTCAGTGCTTCTCCTTCTTTTCCTATCATCGCCTCTATACCTGTTAACGGCTTTTTCCGTTGGGCTTTTACTGCTAAATATGCTACAGTAAAAAAGAAAAATGCACTAAAAAATACAACTGGCAAGATAATTTTTAAAGATATATCTCCATACGGAGACTCAGGAGAAAGTAAAATAACAGACCCAAAAATCATAGATACTACACCAGCAAAAGCTAAGCCTCCAAAAGTTGGAGTTAGAACTTCTAAAACAAAAAATAGTATTCCAAGGGCTATAAGTAAAACTCCAAGCCAGTTAGCAGATATAATATTCAGTGCATAAAGGGCAACTAAAAAGGATATAGCACCGATTGTGCCAGGTATTATGCTTCCCGGGTTGTAAAGTTCAAAGAATATTCCATAAAAACCAATCATTAGTAGCAAATATGCGATAGATGGGTTTGTTATTACTGTAAGGATTTTTTCTTTTAGATTTAAATCTATATAGTAAATAGGCTGGTTCTTTAGTTGTAATACAGTGGTTTTCCCTGCTTTTTTCAATTTCCAGCCGTCTATTTTGTTAATTAAATCTTCAAGGTTTTTTGCTATAACATCTATTATTCCTATCTTTTTTGCTTCTTCTGCTGGATAACTTTTGGCTTCGGTTATCATTTTTATTATAGCGTCAATGTTTCTACCTTTATCTTTTGCCACTGCTTTGACTAAGGCTATCATATCATTGGTGATTTTCATTTTTAGTGTTTTATCTATATCTTTACCTTGCAAAGATACTGGAGAAGCAGAACCTATATTTGTTAGTGGTGCCATGGCAGCAATATCTGCTGATATTGTTATTATAGCTCCAGCAGAAGCAGCTCTGGCACCGTTGGGGTATACATATACTATAAATGGAATAGGTGTATTTGTTATTTGTTTTATAACCTCTCTCATGGAAGATTCCAAACCACCTGGAGTGTCTAAAATCAGTATAATGGCTTTAGCATTTTTATTTTCAGCGTTTTCTATAACTCTTTTTACATAATCAACCATAACCGGTGAAACAGGCTTGTTCCATTTCCCAACTATTATCTGACTAAAACTGATATTAATGTAAACTAAAACAGCTATTAAAATATAAGAAAGCTTATTCCTTACCATTTTTAATACTTTCTTTCACCAAATAGTAAAGTTCCTATTCTAACAATAGTTGCCCCTTCTTCAATGGCAATATCAAAATCCGAGGACATTCCCATGGAAAGATGTGGCAAGTGAACCTGAAATTCTTTTTCTATTTCGTCTTTTAGTTCTCTAAGTTTTGCAAAGTATTTTCTACTTTCTTCTTTATTTTCACAGTAAGGAGGAATACACATAAGCCCTAATATATTTATGTTTTCCTTTTGAAGTGAATACTCAAATAGTTCTTTTAATTTTTCTGGGTGAACACCGTATTTTGTTTCTTCTTCTCCTATATTTACTTCAATTAATACATCCTGCACTTTGTTTATCTTTTTTGCCCTTTTGTCTATTTCATCTGCAAGGGCTGGTCTATCCAGAGAGTGGATAAGCTCAAAGTACTTTACTGCATATTTTGCTTTGTTTGTTTGAAGACCACCTATTAAATGCCAGTGTATATCATCTAAATGTTTTAGCTTTTCTATCTTTTCAACTCCTTCCTGTACTTTATTTTCTCCGAAGTATCTTAAACCTGCTTCGTATGCTTGGACTATTTTCTCCACAGGCTGGGTTTTTGAAGCTCCTAAAATAATAATATCTTCTAATTTTCTACCACTTTTTTCAGCTGCAGTTTTAGCTATTTCTAATATTCTCTGGTAATTTTCTTTTACACTCATTATTTAAACTCCACTCTGTTTCTTCCTTTTCTTTTAGCTTCATATAAAGCTTCATCTGCCCTGCTAATAAGAGATTCTATTGAATCGTTAATTCCTGATGAGGTAACACCAAAGCTTGCAGTTACTTTTATGTCCTTTCTTTCAAATCTAAACTTATGCTTTTCTATTGCTTCTCTTAATCTTTCAGCTGTTTTTATTGCTCCAGCAAGTTTTGTGTTAGGCAAAATGATTATAAATTCTTCCCCTCCAAATCTACCACATATATCTGATTCTCTAATGTTATTTTTAATAATGTTTGCAATTTCTTTTAAAATGTAGTCTCCTGCTAAATGTCCATAAGTGTCATTTATTTTTTTAAAAAAGTCCACGTCTATCATAATAATAGAAAACGGCTCTTTCCTGTATCTAATATAGTTTGCCAGTAGTTTTTTTAAAAATGTTTGTGTTTCTCCTTTGTTAAAACACCCAGTAAGAGGATCGTATATGGCTTTTTCCTCGTATTCTTTTAATATATCTGTTATACATTCAAATCTATTTAATACTATTTTATTTCCTTTTCTAAAAATACAGTAATAAACACCATCTATTTCCAAAAGACCGCAATTTTTTTCTTTTATCTTTTCCAATATGCTTTCATTTAAGTTTATATTACCGTATATCTTGTAACTACCATCTTTCTCAAGTACTATCAGAGCATCATACAGATTTTCTTCTTTCATTTATGATAAACTCCATAGCTCTTTTTGTTGATGAAAATGTTTTAATATCTCCCAGTTTTATGTCTAGATGTGTCAGGCTTTTTGCAATTTCTGGAGTAATACCTGTTAAAAGTGCTTCAGTTCCCATGAAATGAATGGCATTGTGTAATTTTATAAGCTGTCTGGCCACTTCACTGTTCATATCATATATAGAACTGATGTCTATAACTACATAGTCTGTTTCTTTTTCATTTAGTTTATCTAAAACTTTATCTATTATTTTTAGAACTCTGTTTGAGTCTAATGTTCCTACTATGGAGAGCATGATTACCCCTTCCCACACTTCTGCCATTGGAGCTTCTCTTTCTTCCAATTCTTCAAGGGCTGTTCTTTGGATTTCTTCGCTTTTTTTCAGTACACTTACTATTATGCTGGAGGTTAAACTCTCGAAAAAAGACGTTATTTTAGATACAATTTTAAAATTAAAACATCCTTGAGAGTCTAAATATTTTAGTATAGGGAATTTTAAATAACAGGTGTAAACAGAATTTCTAAAGTTAAAAAATTTATCCAGTCCTTTAACTTCTACCAGTTTTTCTAAAAACATTTTTAATGCTTTTGCTTCATCAGAATTTGGGTCTAAATCTGTTTCTAAACATTCTTCAAAAAAACCTAAAAAATCATCATAGTGTCTGTATTCTTCGTCTTTTTCTTCTTCTGGAAAGTATTTTATCCATTCATTAATAAATACATCTGGATTTTTTTCTATAGCTTCTTTCAGTATAGCTTTGTAATCACACATTCTAATTACCTCCAGATTGTTAATATGGATTTATCGTCATGCTTATTTGAAAAGTATATTCCTGCAACTGATAAAAGTATAGGAGAGTTAATGTCTTCTATTATATCCTTAATAACCCTTACATCTATACCATCACTACAAAGGGTAAGTTTTGCAGGTCTTTCAAATGTTATCTTAGTAGAAGATGAAAAAGCAACTCCTATTATACCTTCTTTTTGGCTAAACATATTACTATTATAGAATATCATTATATTCCCTACACCACATATATTAAAATACTTTTTGGAAACTTCTACAATATCAACTACACATCCTCTTAATTTTTTCTGTTTTAGTTCTATATGAACCTGTTTAAAAAATTCGTCTATAAAGGTACACGAGAATAGTTCTTCAAAAAATCTTTTTTTTACATATTCAGCTGTTTTTAATGCCTGATTTCCATGACCTGCAGCATCACCAAATAAAAAAAATCTTCCTTTTTTAGCAAAAAAGTCTCCACTTTTATTATCAATGAGAGGAAGAGAAAGATATACATATTCTAAATCTGGAATATTATGAAACACTACCACAGTTCCAAGATTTTTCTTTGAAAATATTTCAAGGTTAAAACTCTCTCTTATTGAAAGCTGAAATAAACCAAGCCCCAATGAGTTTTTAGCTGATGTTGTTCCCTTTTTCAAGGCCCAGTCTAAGTTTTCAATACCGGGGCCTTTGTCAAGAGCACACAAAGCGTGTTTTCCTTTTTCTTCTAAAAGCCAAATCTCACCTTCTTTTGCATATTTGAGAATATTTGTACCAAGCTCCATAAGGGCAAATATAAAGTCATCAGCAGGAAGGTTTAAGTGTTTAAAGTAGTTTTTTAAATCTCTTTTGGCAAATATAAGACTGCTCTGAGACTTGATTTCATATCTTTTGATGATATTCATATCAGGTATCCAATCTCCTTAAACTTGGCAGGTGAGAGCTGATAACTTCTCAAAATAAAATCGTAATAAATATCTACTCCAAACTCTTTTTTTATTTTTTCTTGAAAAGATTTTAGCTTGTATTCAAGATACTTATCTTTATGACCTATATAAAGTAGAATAAATACATCATCCCTAAGCCTTCCTGCAAAAAATTTATTTTCTTTAGGTTCTTCTATGTGATTTAAAGCTCCAAAATAATCGAGTAGTGCTTTAGAAAGATTTTTTAAAAGCTCATCCCCCTTAGATGCACCGTAAACAAAGTTATAATTTTTAAATCCTCTTATGTTTATTTCAATCAAGGAAACTGCTAGATTATAGTCACAACTCTGTTGCAATATAGCAAGTAGGCCAAATCTGTTCAAGAGTTTTGTTAGAGGGTCATTAAAAAATATGTTATTTTTAAGCTGGGCTAAAACAGCTGCATCTAAAAAGTCAAATTTATACTCAATTACTCCTCTTTCTTTCACAAAATCTATAAAATATGGAAAAAGTTTTGGGTCAAATTTTGATTTCATTTTATTCATTATATTAATGGTTTCTTCAACAGTAAAAGCTTTTCTGTATATCCTTCTTGTAGTCAGAGCATCAAAAACATCAGCCAAAGCTAAAATCCTTGACTCAAGTGGTATTTCTTCTCCTTTTAATCCTTCTGGATACCCTGTTCCATCGTAGTTTTCATGATGATATTTGACTATATCCGATAAATATGAATACTCAGGTATCTTTTTTACTATATAAGCACTTAAATTAGAGTGCTCTTTTATTATTTTGAACTCTTCCTCGTCTAATTTTCCAGGTTTTAAAAGTACAAAGTCTGGTATTCCTATTTTTCCAAGGTCGTGTAAAATTCCTGCTTTTTCTAAATTATCTACAGTTTGTTTATCTAATCCAAGTTTTTCTGCAAATTCTTTAGCATATGTTGCTACTCTCTCGCTATGTCCTGCTGTGTAAATATCTCTTATTTCTATTGTTGAAGCTAAGGCTTTAATATATTCGTCCAATTTTTAACCTCATTCTTATCTCTTTAAAATATTTCTCATAAAGAGAACAATTCCAAATATTAATGAATATAAAAATACTATGAATGCTCCTGTAGGTAAATCAAAAATATACGACACATATATACCAATTAAAACTATCAATACACTGGCAATAATTGAAAAGCTAATAATTTTCTTATAATGCCAGAAAAACTGAGTTGATAAGGCAGCTGGCAGTATCATCATAGCTGAAGATAAAATCACTCCAACTAATTTTACTGCCAAAACAGTTGCAATAGAGACAATAAAAATTAAAGAGTAGTAATAAAAACTTGTGTTTATACCAGTAGTATACGCAACATCTTCATCATAGCAGCAAAATAATATTTTTTGAAAAAAAATACCAATAAAACTTAAAGAAATCAGTGTAAAAATTGCTAAAGTATATATATCTAAGTCTGTTATAGTCAAAATATTTCCAAATAAAAAGGTAAAAAGGTCAGAATTATAATTTGGTACCATTGATATTATTAATACTCCAAGAGCCATAGAAAAAGAAAACAGAATTCCAATTGAAGTATCCTCATGTAATTTCCCATGTTTTGAAACATAACCAATTAAAAAACCTACTATTACAGCAAAGATAAGACCTATAAATGTAGGATTTAGTCCTAAGTAAAGCCCTATAGCAAGACCTCCAAAGGTGGCATGGGATATCCCTACAGTTATAAAAGACCAGTTCTTTACAACTATAAAAAAAGACAGTATAGAAAGAAGTATAGTTAAAAGTATACCTCCAATAACAGCATTTCTGATAAAATCTATTTGGAGAATATCAATCATTTTTATCCCTCTTGAAATCAAAATGGAAATGTTCACAGGACACACACTCAGGAGAATGAACCAGTAATTTAACACGTGTTTTGTATAATCTTTCTAAGATTTCCTTATCAAAAAATCCTTTAACATCACCAAGATAATGCATATATTTATTAAGCCCTATAACTTTATCTATAAAATCTGCAACTGTTCCTATATCATGGGTTACCATAACTATAGTTATACCTTTTTCATCTCTTAATTTTTTCATAAATGAGTAGAAACTTTCCTGAGCAACAACGTCTATTCCTGTAGAGGGCTCATCTAAAAATATAATCTTGGGTTCCTGAGCTATAACCCTTGCTATAGAAACTCTCTGTTGTTGACCACCAGACAGGTCGCTGTAATGATAATGGGCAAATTTTTCCATTCCAACCAGTTTTAAAATTTCATATGCCTTTTTTTCTTTTTCTTTTTTAGACATCTTTTTATTTACAAAACCAAACATAACAATATCTAAAGCAGAAAGATATGTGTTTTTGGGAGTTACAGGTTTTTGAGGGAGATAACCTACTTTGCCAGTTTTTACTGCTTCTTTAGGAGATTTATCCAGTAATTTTACATAACCTTTTGTAGGTTTTATAAAACCCAGACATGTTTTCAATAATGTTGTTTTTCCTCCCCCATTTGGTCCAACAACTGCAACAATTTCTTTTTCATAAACATCTAAGTTTATATCTTTTATTATTTCTTTACCATTAAGTACAACTGTTAAATCTCTAGTTTCCAGTATTTTTTTCATTAAATTGCTTTTTTTAATCTCCGTAGTTTAAGAATATTTATATTCATATATTTCTAAAAATGTAGATAAGAACTCACTTTAATATAAAGTTTTCTACAGCATCTAAGATATTATCTGCAACAAAGTCTGCTGTCGTATTTGATAAGTATTTCTTCCCCTGTCCTGTCTTTACTAAAATAGATTTTATACCTTCTTTATGTCCGGCCTGAATATCTGTTTCTTTATCACCTATTAAAAATGACTCTGCAGGATTTATATTGAATTCTTTTATCGCAGCTTTTATCATACCACTTTCAGGCTTTCTACACGCGCACTTTTTTCTTAATTCTGGAATTACTCCTTCTGGATGATGTGGACAAAAGTATACTTTTTCTATTTTTATGCCATGTTTTTCTAATTGAGAAAGCATGAATTCAGTAACCTTCTGAAAATCTTCTAATGTATAGTATCCAACTGCAATTCCTGACTGATTAGTTACTACTATAAGCTTATAATTATTTTCTTGAAGTAATTTTAAAGCAGGAAATACTTCTGGATAAAACTCAAAATCTTCAATTTTATGAACATAACCTTTATCTACGTTTATTACTCCATCTCTATCTAAAAATACAGCTTTATTAGACAACAGTTATGTCCTTTCATCCTCTGTTTTAAAAAAATTATACCACAATGCTAAAATATATATTTAATCCATATGTAATAAAAGGAGTTTTTGATGCCAAAAAGAACAGATATACATAGAATTTTACTGATTGGTTCAGGCCCAATTATTATAGGTCAGGCTGCTGAATTCGATTATTCTGGAACTCAAGGAGCAAAAGCTCTGAAAGAAGAAGGTTATGAAGTAATACTGGTAAATTCAAATCCTGCAACCATAATGACAGACCCAGAAATTGCAGATAAAACATACGTTGAACCGTTAATAACACCTGTTATTGAGAAAATTATAGAGAAAGAAAGACCAGATGCCCTTTTACCTACACTTGGAGGTCAAACTGCTTTAAATTTAGCTATTGATTTGTATGAAAAAGGAATTTTGGATAAATACAACGTAAAAATGATTGGTGCAAATTATGATGCTATAAAAAAAGCTGAG
>CAZEYS010000028.1:0-17313 GCA_964516095.1 uncultured Aquificales bacterium | reverse complement strand
TTTATAATTCCTTTTTCTATGTAGTATCTGATAGTAGGAATGGATAACCCTGTAAGCTTTGCAAATTCACTAATAGAAAAATATTTTTTCATTTAAGTGTTGTCTTATATTTTTTATTAATTTATAATAAATTGTAGTGAATTTTACTATTTGTGTCAAGGAGGTAAAAATTGGCGTTAATATATGATGTAAACGATGATAACTTTGAAGAAGTGGTTATAGAAAAATCCTACGAAAAACCAGTATTGGTAGATTTTTGGGCACAGTGGTGTGGTCCATGTAGAGCTTTAAAGCCCCTTCTGGAAAAATTGGCAGATGAGTATGACTATGTACTTGCAAAAGTAAACGTCGATGAAAATCCTCATATAGCTCAAGAGTTTGGAGTTCAGGGTATACCTGATGTAAAACTGTTTAAAAACGGAAGGGTTGTAGATGGATTTGTAGGAGCATATCCAGAACCAAAACTAAGAGAGTTTTTAGAAAAACATATAAAATCCAAACTTCAGGAAAAGTTAGAGCAGGCAAAGATGCTTATTTTAGAAGGGAAAAGAGAACAGGCAGAAGAAATATACAAAGAATTATTAAAAGAGTATCCAGATAATAAAGCTTTAGCAATCGAAGCAGCCAAGTTTTTCATTTCTGAAGGAAAAATAGATGAAGCTTTAAAAATATTAGATACAATTAAAGAGTACCATAAAGAGTACTACGTTCAGGCACAAAATCTAAAAGAGCTTGCAAAACTAAAAGAAGTTTGCGATAAATTAGAACCTGAAAATGAACTTGATAAACTTTATAAAGAGGCTGCTTGTGCAACTATAGACCAGGATTATGAAAGGGCTTTAAAACTCTTTTTAGATATTGTCCAAAAAGACAAAAGCTATAGAGATGAAGCTGGTAGAAAAGGTATGATAACCATCTTTAGCCTACTTGGAGAAAATAATCCTCTTACAAAAGAATACAGAAAGAAACTTGCAATGGCTCTTTACTGATGAGGATTTTACTTCTTCTCCTCTTTTCCCTTTTTTCTTTTGCCCAAGCAAATATAAACTCAATTTTAAAGCAGTATAGATTTTCCCAAATAAAGTTTGAGCAAGAAACATACTTTAAAGATTTAAATGAAAAACAAAAGTTCAAGGGTAGTATTTATATTCAAAAATCTACACTAAAATTAGAATATATACAGCCTTACAAACAAATAATCTTTGTAAAAAATAAAAAAGTCTATATTTATTCACCACAAGAAAATCAGCTTGTTATAACAAATCAAAACAGAGATTTTGCAATTTTAAATGTTCTGAGAATACTAAGTGGAGAGGATAAAATAGATAAATTTTTTCGAATAAAACTTTTAGATAAAGATATCTATTTACTTGTTCCAAAGAAAAAAAGCAGCATAAAACAGATAAAACTATTTACAAATGGAAATAAAATAACAAAAATAGAAGTACAGGATAAAGACGGTAATATACTTATAGTTAAATTAAATAAACAGATTTTAAACAAACCCTTGAAATTAGATTTGAAAATACCTAATAATGTAGATGTTTTAGATTACTCTAAATAAGGAGAGTAAAATGAAAATAACCTATGGTAGAGCAATTGTGGGAGGCATTGCTTTATTTACAGTTTTAACAGTAATATCTTTCTTTGTTTTACCAAAAAAGTACAGTGTTTCTCTGGGGATTATGGATTTTGCAACGATAGTTTTTGCATTTTTAGTATGGCTAAACGATAGACATTACAATGAGCAAATAAATCAAAGAGTATTTTCAATAACTGACAAAAAATTTATAAAGGATGTCATTGTGAGACAGATGAATATGCATGGGATAAATAATGTCGTTGAAACAGATAATAAAATAGAGTTTTATAAAGGGAACCAAAAGGCCGGTGAGGTTAGATTTAAATTAGATGAAAATGGAAAACCTTTATATATAGATAATAAGTGGGTGATAGAAGTAGAAGCACCTGAGTATATACTGCATAATATAGATCATGAGCTTTGGAGTTTAATAGGAAATAAAAAATAGTTTTTTTAAACTTTTTTATAGAAGAAAATTAATGGTAGAACACATATAGCAAGCAGCACTAAAAAATAAATAAGTGGAAAAATAATTCCTTTTTCTATTAGTTTAACCATGTAATAATTAATAGAAAGATACACAATAAGCAAGAAAATTCCAGTTCCCAGAATAAAATCTCTATCTTTTTTTATTCCAAGTCCCAGAAAGAAAAATAAACTTGAAAAAAATACAAAAGGCACTGTATAACCAATTCTTTCAGAGATTGTGGCAATTGCCTTTAACTTTTCTTTTTTGTTCCCAGTTTTTATAAGAGAAACTAAATCTTGAAAGCTAAATCCTTCAAATGATAAATTTTTTTTATAATTAATTTTCAAATCCAATACATATTTGTCATATGTCAAAACAGTGAAACCTTTTTTTCCTGGAAGTTGCAGTATTCCTCTAAATAAAACCAGGTTCGATTTATCAAAAACAGCCCTTTTTGCGGTTATTAGAAATCCATTTTTTCTATTGTATATCATTGTATTGTAAAAGTTGTTCTTCTTCTTTTGAGATATATAGATAATATAATCCCCTGGAAGTTTAGTGAAATTCCTTGGATTTATAGATTCTAAAAAATATTTTTGCACATTTGTAGTTATAAATTTTACCCTTTCTTTATTTGCATAGGGAACTATAAAAAAGCTAACTATGAATGCAGTTAAAGAGGCTAAAATTCCTATTAAGAAAAATACCTTTAAAAAGTTTAATTTGGATATACCAGATGAGTATATAGCGTAAATCTGATTTTGTTCCCTTAGCGAATATCCTAAAAAGAGAAACGCAAGACTGTAAGAGAAAAGTAGCTGTATTTTAAAAAAAGATAGATTTATAAGCATTAAAGACTGAATAAATCTAAAAATGTTTATATGGTATATTGCAGAAGGTAAGTTCAGCATCTGGGAAGATATCACTAAAATTGAGAATATAGATATTAAAACTATAAAATAAACTGCAGACTTTTTAGCTAAATATCTATAGAGTAATTTCATTAAATATTACATATAACCTCTTCTTTTCAAGGCATCTTCATATATTCTATTGTAGAGAATTCTCCATTCAGGAGTACCTTCCTCAATTTTACGAGAATAAGATTTTATTCTTTGTCTTACTTCCCTATCTATTTCTTTTTCTTCTCTAACAAGTTGTTTTAGTTTTTCAAAGATTTTCCTTCTTATTCTGTTGGGGTGTTCAAATATCTCAACTGAGTCATCAGTTTCTATGAGTTTTCTTATTCTATGAGCTATCTGATTCATTCTTTCTTCCGGATTTAGGTGTATATTTCTTTCTTCGGCTAATTTTTCTTTGACTTTCCTTACAGCGGTGTTAAATCTTATTTCTTCAGACTCTAAGATATGGAGGTGCTGTTCTACCAACTTCTCAGCTTCTTTTTCTATTTCTTTTTCTTCTTCAATGGCATTTATAATGATTTGCCTAACCTTTTCTCTAAATTCTTTTTCGTTATCAGCTTCTATGAGATGTGCTTCAATAAGGTCATCTACAATATTGTCAGCTACTCTTTCCACCAGCTTTGCTGGTAGTTTCATAAGCATATCCTCCATATTTAAATAGGGGTTTTATTATATTATAATTTTCAATAATTTCAAACTTTTAGGAGAAAAAAGCTGGACAACTTTTTACGAATTTTAAAAGAAATAGGAATTGATGAGGTTTTTATGGAAAAAAATGAAACATTAGAACGTAAAATGAAACTTCTTGAAAAGATATACGAAGAGATAAAAACATGTACAAAATGTGACCTTTATAAAAGTAGAAAACAACCAGTTTTAGGCGAAGGAAATGTTAACGCAAAACTTATGTTTGTAGGAGAAGCCCCTGGTGCAGATGAAGATAGGCTTGGAAGACCTTTTGTAGGTAGAGCTGGGAAACTTTTGACAAAACTTATAGAAAAGGCAGGTCATCAAAGAGAGGAGTTTTACATAACAAATGTAAATAAATGTAGACCTCCTAATAATAGAACTCCAACTCCATGGGAACAGGAAGCCTGTTTCCCATTTTTGGAAAGACAGATTCAGATAATAAATCCAAAAGTTATTTGTCTGCTTGGAGCTGCAGCTGCCCGTGCTTTTTTAAAAAGGCCTGTAGCTATTACAAAAGAAAGGGGACAGGTTATAAACTGGAACGGAATAAATACAGTAATCACACTGCATCCTGCTTATGTACTTAGAAATCCTTCTGCTGAAGAATTGTTGTATCAGGACATAAAAAAAGCAATAGAATTGGCATATTTATAATTTGATTTTATCAACTAACACATCTTTAATTTTTAAGGTTTCCTTTAATATTTTTAGGTTTTCTTTTGCCTGTTTTTTATCTGTGAAAAGACCACAGTAAACTCCATAGAAATGTTTAAATGGATAAATAAAGCATTGACTTAAATTATGTTTTTTTATGAATTTTTCTGCTGTTCTTTGCTTTTTATATAAAACTACTCGTATTGAATAATAGCTTTCTTTTGGAACCAAATTTTTTGCTTTTAGCTTTAAAATACTTTGTAAACTTGCTATACTGTACTTGTCATTAAAAGAAAGAGCTTTTTTGTAATATTCTAAAGCTTTTTTGTAATTTTTCTTTTGCTGGTATATATAACCTAAGTAGTAAAACGCATAACTCTCAGTATTCGGATCTTTTGCTAAATCTTTAAGATATTTTTCAGCGTTAGTGAAATCCTTATTTTTAATATAAAAATCTGCTAAAAATCTTTTTATTTTATTGTCTTTTTCCTTTAATTTTTCAAAAGCTAAAGCAGCACTTTTATTATTACCAAGTTTTAAAAATGAAAGTCCTCGGTAATAAAGTACAAAATCTAAGTTGTTCTTACTGAATTTGTTAAGTTTATCAGTGTAATCTATAACCTGTTTATACTTTCCAAGTTTGTATAAAGCATAGACTTTTAAATGGTTTATTTTTTTGTTATCTGGAAGAGATATAAGTGCCTGCCAATTCTTATTTTTATATAAAATATTAGCTAAAATCTGAAGGTATTTGTCGTTGTTAGTTAGTTTATAAAGTTCTAGCAAGTATTTACTTTTTTCTTGTGGTTGGTCGATAAAGTCAGCTGCCAGCTTATAAAGATAAATCTTTGTATTTTTTTTTAAATTTAAGGTATTTACATACTTCAAAAATTTAATAAAGTCATTTTTATTATTTGTTTTTACATAAGAATAGGCTAAAATTTTCACAACTTCATCTATATATTTGTCATTCTTTGGAGCCTTTGATAGATACTCTTTAGCTTTTTCTATTGTTACAGTGTAAACTTTGTCTTTAAATGTTCCTTGAATTATCGCAAGAAGCATTTTCAACTGCTGATTAGGCTCCTCTTGTGCAAAAGATATACTAACTAAAAGAAATATACCTATCAAAAACTTTTTCATTAAAAACACACCCCTGCTGGACAATGACCATTTATATGTGCAATGAATTCATCCTCAAATTTATTTAAAGCATCCATTATTGCATTTGGAGCCGAGTATCCTAAACCACATATCGAGCCTACTGGTATATTCTTCCCCAGATGCCTTAAGTACTCTATGTCTTCTTTTGTAGCTTTTTTTTCAGTAAACTTTCTTATTATATTTAACTGTTCGTATGTCCCTATTCTGCATGGTGTACATTTACCACAGCTTTCATGGTGGAAAAAGTTTGATATAACTAGTAGGGAGTCTATTATACAGTCATTTTCATTTAATACTATAGTTGTTCCTGTTCCACCAAATCCTCTTGGCGAGTAGTCCATAGGTATATCGAATTCATCTTTATGGTATACTCCAAGCGCTCCAGAAAAAACTGCCTTTGGTGTTCCTATAGCACCTCCAGCCATTTCGATCAGGTCATTTAAAGTAATATCCATTGTAGATTCATACACTCCAGGTCTTTTAACTCTTCCACTTACTGGGAACAGTTTAGGACCATAGTATCCAGCAGGCCCTATATACGTAAAGTAATGTTCATAAGTAACTATAATCGGTATATTTGCTAATGTTTCCACGTTATTTACAACTGTCGGTCTTCCAAATAAACCATACTGAGGAGGATAAGGAGGCTTCAATCTTGGATGACCTCTTTTACCTTCTAAACTCTCTATAAGGGCTGTTTCTTCTCCACAGATATATGCACCGGCTCCTCTATAAACATAAAGGTCGAAGGAGAAATCTGTGCCTAATATATTTTTTCCCAGATATCCTTTTTTATAAGCTTCATTTATGGCATTTTCTAAAATCATATAACCAGCTGGATACTCTCCTCTTATATATATAAATCCTTTTTCTGCTCCTATAGCATATGCTGATATAATAATTCCCTCAATAAGTAAGTGGGGATCTCTTTCTATAATAATTCTGTCTTTAAATGTTCCCGGTTCACTTTCGTCAGCGTTGCATATTAAATAACGTGGCTTAGGATTTGCTATAGCAAATCTCCATTTTCTTCCTGTTGGAAAACCTGCTCCACCTCTTCCTCTAAGAGTGCTTTCTTCAACCAGAATTATAATATCCTCAGGAGTAAGCTTTGTTAAAGCTTTTCTTAAGGCAGAGTATCCTCCTGTTGTCTCATATTCTTCTATATCAACTGTTCTGTTTTCCTTAGCCCTTCTTAAAAGTAAGTTTATATCACTTTCTACATAAATTTCTGGTATATGAGGTATTTTGTCTCTAATACCCATTTATATCTCCATGCTTTTTAAAGTATAATCAAATTTTATCTCCAATGCCTCGTATAATTTGCTCTCATATGGATAAATATTTATTAATTGTAGTATATCGGATTTATAAGTTGTATTTAAATTCTTTAATTCTTTCATAATATTTTCCAAACCTTCTTTATCATTTTCCAGTGAAAATATCAAAGCTTTAATATAATTATTGTCCATAAATAGCGTCCCATAATTTTTTAATATAGAAATCAGCTCGTCTTTACTTATATTGCCTACATAAAAATTTGCAAATATTTCATAAAGTAGGCATTCTGGCATTTCATCAAAAATTCCACTGTATCTAAGAAATTCTTCATATTTTTCCTGTTTATAAAGAAGAAGAAGCCATAGACATTCCTGACCTTCTATTATGTTTTCTTTTGATACGTTTTTATGTGGGTCTTTTAAAGAAAGCATTCTTATTAATTTTTCCATATATCTGTAATTGTAGTTTTTGGAAATATAACCTGAATGCATAACAGGATATAAAAAGTATGATTCAACTTCAAATATTTCATCATAAGTGTTTTCGGCGTCGTATATTTTAAAGACAAGATATAAAAATTTATATATATCATCACTGTCAAATGACTCCACTATAAAGTGCGTAAAATCATAATAATATTCAAAACCATTATTAAGTATAGTAGCTACTAATTCAATAAAATTCTTATCATCATTTTTTATGTCACTTTTTATTTCTGGAACTTTATCTTGAAAACTCATAAAAAATTTATAAATGCTTTTTCTATTTAGAGTTTTTTCGTTAAATTCTATTAGTTCTTCTTCATACTGATAGCTAATTTCTTTTGCTATTTCTTCCAGATTTTTACGGTTGTTTTTTAAAAAGTTAGCTGTTTCTTCTAAAAAAGGTCTAAACTCATCATATGTAAAGGTTATATCATTATCTGTAATAGAATTTAGGTATAAGTTTATAACTTCGTTAACTAAACAAGATAATTTAAAAAAATTTATATCCAGTTTATCTTTCCCTGATACTCTCAAAATCTTTTTAATAATTTTTTCTCTAAATTTATAATCCATGTAATCTAATAGCATTTTTACAATCAGAGAAATAACAACAATTTCGTGATTAAGCGGTTTTCGAAACAGAGAGTTAAAATAAAGTAATACATTTTTTTTATTTTTTACAAAATTCTCATTTTCTAAAATAGGAATAAATAAAAAGTCAGGATACTCTGTAGAGTATAACTCTTCTAACTTTACAAAAAAGATTTTTACAGTTTTGGTTATTTCACTGTGTAGTAATATATCAAGATCTAAAGGATAATAATCGGGTTTTATTCTATATATTGCCATAATTACTTCTTCTAAAACTGTTGAAATACTATCAGGATTTATATCTTTAATTTTTTCTACTTTTTCCTTGTTACTAATTGCAGTTTCAGATAAAGGTTTTCCAGAAGAGTCAAACTCTTCTTCTTTAAGAGTATATAACCATCTTATAAGTTTTATAAAATCTTCAATCACTTCGGAGATTTCATATTTTGTCATATCTGACATTTTTTGCATAAATAAAGAATAAATTTTAGGCTTTAGACTGGAAGCTCCGTTTTTTTCTAACAGTTTAACAAGCTCAATAACTTCATGGAAAAATTCTTCAACAGTTATTGTTTTATTTATCATAATTGTTCCTTACACATACTTATTTAGTATCTCTTTTAAGTCTTCTTCTGTCTTTATCTTGCTTCCATCGTATAAATCATTATTTATCAGAAATGCTGGGGCAATTGCACAACTTCCTATGCATTCCACAAGTTCTATGTACCACAAGCCATCTGGACTGTGCCCTCCTGCCTCAGCCCCTGTAAGCTTTTCAAGCATTTTTACAAGTTTTTTACTTTTTGCAAGATGGCACGGCAAATTTCTACAAACTCTTATATGGTTTTTGGCATGTTTTGGATGCCTGAACATATCATAAAAAGTGACTATACCTTCAATTTCAGCCTCAGGAACTTTCAGGTAATCAGATAGCTCAACGATAGCCTCATGTGGAATATCTCTATACTTCTCTAAAATTTCATGTAAAGAAGGGATTATTGCTTGTTCTTTTACCATATATTTGTTTTTGTAATATTCTATTTTTTCAATTAAATCAGGTGTAAGATACCTATAGTTCATTATCTATACCTTATGAAACATAACTTCCTGGCTTAACATCTTTATCCACAGTTAAAATAGACAACGTGTTATCGTCTTTAGCAGCTAAAATCATTCCTTTAGATTCTATACCAAATATCTTTCTTGGTTTTAAATTGGCAAAAACTATAATTTTTTTACCTATGAGTTCTTCAGGTGTATAGTACTGGGCGATACCGGAAACTATAGTTCTTTTCTCGTCTCCAAGGTCAACCAGTAATTTTAAAAGTTTATCAGCTTTTGGAACCTTTTCTGCTTCAAGTACCTGTCCTACTCTGAATTTTAGTTTAGCAAAATCCTCTATTGAAACAACATTCTCTTCTATTTGTTTTATTTCTTCTTTTTTATTTTCCACTTGTTCTTCCTCCTTTTGTTCTATTCTTGGGAATAAAGGCTTTATTTTTTTCTTTATCTTATGACCACCTGGAAAAGAAAAAACTTCTGGCTCCCTGCCAAATTCCTCAAATCCAAGCATATTTAGTGCCTCTTTCATTTTAACAGGCATAAACGGTGTTAATAACCAAATTATAAGGTATAATCCATCTGCAAGATTGTATAAAACTGTTTTCAGATAAGGGTCTTCATTCTTTCTAAGGTTCCATGGTTCTGTTTTTACTATATATTTGTTTAAAAAATCTATAAATTCCCATACTATCTCTAAAGCTTTGTTGTACTCCAAATTTTGAAGATGTTTGTCAAAGTTTTCTTTCGTGTATAAATACATTTCTTTGTATTCTTTTTCTAAATCAGTAGATTTATCTCCACACTCGACTATTCCTTTGTTGAACTTATTTATCATAGTAAGACTTCTTGAGATTAGATTTCCAAGGTCATTTGCAAGGTCAGAATTTATTCTTCCAATAATTGCCTTTTGCGAAAAATCTCCATCTAAACCAAAAGGTACTTCTCTGAGTAAAAAGTATCTTAATTCATCTACTCCGTATTTTTTAGCAGCATCAAATGGGTCTACAACATTTCCAAGAGATTTGGACATTTTTTTTCCTTCAACTGTCCACCATCCATGGGCAAAGACTTTTCTTGGTATTTCAAGACCTGCACTCATCAAAAAGGCTGGCCAGTACACGGCATGAAATCTAAGTATATCTTTCCCAACTATATGAACATCTGCTGGCCAAAAAGTTTTAAACATCTGCGATTGTGTGTCAGGATAACCAACAGCTGTTAAATAATTAGTTAAAGCATCAAACCAAACATAGATAGTATGATTTTCATCAAAAGGAACAGGAATTCCCCATTTTACTCTATCTCTTTTTCGAGAAACAGATAGGTCCTTTAATCCTTGTTTGACAAATGCTATAACTTCGTTTCTTCGATAATCTGGTTGTATAAAGTCAGGATTTTTTTCATATAGCTCTAAAAGTTTGTCAGTATATTTTGACAAACGGAAGAAGTAACTTTCTTCAACTATTTTTTCACATTTTTTCTGGTGAATTGGACATTTATAGTCTAAGTCTTTTATTTCCGTCTCTGTTTTAAATTCTTCACAGCCGACACAGTACCAGCCTTCATATTTTCCTAAATATATGTCTCCATTTTCATAACATTTTTGGAATATATGTTGCACAGCTTTAATATGGTCTTCATCAGTAGTTCTTATAAATCTATCGTATGATATGTTTAGTATTTTCCATAATTCTTTAAACTTTTTATGGGTCTGGTCAGCCAGTTCTTTCGGGGATATCCCTTTTTCTTCGGCAGTTTTCTGAATTTTTAAACCATGTTCATCTGTTCCTGTTAAGAAAAAAGTTTTTTTACCTTTTTGTCTGTTATATCTTGCCAGCACATCAGCAGCAACTGTTGTATAGGCATGCCCAAGATGAGGTACATCGTTTACATAGTATATTGGAGTTGTAACATAGAATTTGCCGGACATCTATTACCTCTTTTTGCTTATTGATAGCTCTATTATTTTAACATACTACCTATCTAAGAAAATTTAGGCAGTTTCCAGTTGTAGAATATGGCTAAAATTCTTACCATTAGAACAGATAAACTACATGCGAAGCTACTTGTAAGAATAGAAAAACCAGAAAGTATACTTATATAAAAGACAACTGCCCCTATAATAGCACATGAAGCATAAAAGTCATCTCTTAGTACAGAAGGCACTTTACCAAGTAAAATATCGCTTATTAAACCACCTCCTACACCTGTTAAGGTTGCCAGTATTATTATTCCAAAAAATGAAACATGAGCATCATAGGCAACAATTGCACCGGTAGTTGTAAAGGCAGAAAGACCAATAGCATCAGGAATTAAGATTATGTACTTATTTTTGATGTCCAGTCCAAAAAATTTATACAAAATTAGAGCTACCCATACACCGACAAGGGCAAAAGACATATCTGATACAGAAATAAGAGCATTAGGTGTTTTATTTACAAGTATGTCTCTGGTTATTCCTCCTCCAAGTGCCGTCATAATTCCTAAAACTGTAATTCCAAAAAGGTCAAGTCTGTTTTCAATAGCTTTTAATGCCCCTGTAATGGCAAAGGCAATAAGTCCTATCACATTCATTATGTAAAATATTTCACTTCCATAACCCACGCCTTATTCCTCACACAGAGTAAGAGTTCCATTTAATAGCACGTTGAAATTATCATCTATTTTTATTTTGAAACCTTTAAACTCCACATTCTTTTCTAAAGCTTTGAAAAAAGTTTTAAAAAATTTTTCATCCATTTCTTTATAAGGATAGAAGCACTTGCAGTTTCTTATTCCCATAAAAAGAATTATAGATTTATACCCGTTTTCTACAGCTTTAATAAGTTCTTCAAGGTGCCGGCTTCCTCTTTCTGTTGGAGCATCAGGAAACAGACATTTTTCTTTTAGAAGTAAATTACTGCCTTTTAATTCTACAAAAGTATTATCATCAATTAAATAATCTATCCTGCTGTTTCCAAACTTAACTTCTCTTTTTATCTTTTTGGGAGTAAAACCAAGCACACCTTTTTTAATAGCTTCTTCTCCTATCTTAGAGTGTATAGAGGTGTTTATAAGGACTTTTTCTTTTCCTACTTGAACTGCTACTAATCTGTAATCTGTCTTAAGGTTAGGTTTATTTTTGATAATAAAAACTTTACTACCTTTTATAAATATCTCTTTTAATCTACCTGGGTCTGCAACATGACAGGTAACTGTCTCATTGCCTTTCTGGCAAATAGCTTTAAACCTATTTGGTCTTTCTATAAAGGTAGCCTCTTCAATTTTGCCTAAAGATTTTAAATTAAACAAAATCATGAAAAAATGATAGCATAAGTTAAAATATTGTATGTTGTAGAAAATATTGGAGGAAAAATTGAAGGCTCGATTAGTTTTACTTTTATTGGTTGTTCTTCTTGGAGTCGGTGGTTATACCTATTACAAAGGTATTATTGATTTTACTAAACCTAAAATTGAATTTAAACAAACTCCAAGGTTTATAGGTAGCAATAAAACGCTGGAGTTCAAGGTCAAGGATAATAACCCTGGTATAAAAGAAGTACAGGTTTATCTTGTTCAAAATGCAAGAAATATAAAACTTTTAGATGATAAAAATATACCAGATGGTATTAAGGAAAAAGACTACTCTTTAAAAATAAAAGGTAGACAGCTTGGTTTATCCGAAGGAAAGGCTAAACTCATAGTAATAGCTAAGGATGGTTCTATTTTAGGCAATGAAAATCGCCAGGAATTTAATATAGTTGTTGACTTAACTCCTCCTGTTTTAAGCATCCTCTCTTCTCCTGCAACTATAATAAACGGTGGAACAGGCTTTGTATTTTATAGAGTTTCAAAAGATGTTGAAAAGACGGGAGTAAAGGTTGGAAACTTAAATTTTAGATGTTTTAATGGAATGTTTGAAAATAAACAGCTTTATGGGTGTGCTTTCCCTTATCCTTATTACTGGAACAGAAAAAGGCCAATAATGGTTTATGCCATTGATAAAGCAGGAAATGAAACAAAACAGTCCCTTCTGTATTTCTTTAAAAGGGTCAGATACAAAAGGTCAGTTATTAATATTGATGACAACTTTATAGAAACAAAAGTCAGACCTTTATCAGATAAAGATATAAAAGACCCTGTTGAATTGTTTAAATATGTTAATGTTGAGATAAGAAAACGAAACGAGGAAAAGATTCACAGTATAACGAGAGATGTTAAGCAAATAAATCCTATGTTCCATGGAAGATTTTTACAGTTAAAAAATTCAAAAGTACTGGGAGGATTTGCTGATTATAGAAAGTACAGATACAAAGGAAGAATTATAAAAGGTGCAGATGCATATCATAAAGGGATGGACTTTGCATCTATCAAAAATGCACCTGTTAGAGCAGCTAACGATGGTATTGTAAGATTTACAGGGTTTTTAGGAATATATGGAAACTCTATTATAATAGAGCATGGAATGGGCATATTTACAATATATTCTCACCTTGCAGAAAGTAAGGTAAAAGAAGGAGATGCGGTTGTTAAAGGTCAGCTTATTGGTATTACTGATACAACAGGTCTTGCAAAAGGAGACCACTTACATTTTGGAGTATTAGTACAAGGTTTAGAAGTTCATCCAATAGAGTGGCTTGATAGAAGATGGATTAAAACAAGATTTGAAAATGAATACAAAAGAATAAAAAAACTTTATGGAGGTATACAGTAAATGAAGTTCTTTATCGATACGGCAAATATAGAGGAAATAAGACAGGCAAATGAACTTAAAATTTTAGATGGGGTAACTACAAACCCAACTCTCATTGCAAAGACAGGAAAGCCTTTCATGGATGTTGTAAAAGAAATATTAGAAGAAATCCCTGACAAACCAGTTAGTTTAGAAGTGGCAAGTACTGATTATGAAGGTATGATAAAAGAAGGAGAATACCTTGCTCAATTTGGAAAAAATGTAGTTATAAAAATACCAATGACTATAGATGGTCTTAAAGCTGTCAAATACTTTGAGTATAAAGGTATAAAAACCAATGTAACTTTGATATTTTCAGCTTCACAAGCTCTTCTTGCAATGAAGGCAGGAGCCTCATTTATTTCTCCATTTGTAGGAAGACTTGACGATATAAGCCATAGAGGAATGGATTTAATCGCCGACATAAAAACAATAAAAGATAATTATGGTTTTAGCAGTGAAATAATAGTTGCATCAGTTAGAAATCCACTTCATGTTTTAGAATCAGCGTTGATTGGAGCAGATATTGCTACGATACCTTTTAAGGTTATTTCACAACTTGTTAAACATCCATTAACAGATATAGGCCTTGAGAGATTTTTAAAAGACTGGGAGTCTGTACCAGAAAAACCATTTTAATAGGGGAGATATCCCCTTTTTTTTGATAAAAAATGAAATATAGAAAAAAAGGAATAAAAAAAGAACATCATATAATAGAGGATGGAGAAAAAGTTTTAGAAAGATTAGTTAAAGAAAATCTTGTAAAAGCCATTATCCCCGGAAGAATTAAAACTACACCGAAAGGACGACCAGGTAAGGTTAGAATTACCTATCAGTATGATACACAATCTGGAGCAAAATTACTTCTTAAAAAAGGTTCTACAGTTCAGGAAGTTTTTGTTATCACAAATAAAAGAGACCAACTAAAAGAGTATATAAAGGAAAATTTTTCATAAATTATTAAATTTTAGCATAAAAAATCTTTTCGTCAAAAAAAATTTTGGCTTTAACAATTAAATAAATGGAGTTATTATTTTTATCCGAATTTATAAAAGGGGTGATGAATTTTTGGATATCTGGAATAGTATTGTTTCTTATATAGCACCTAAGGTAGATAAAAACACCCTGAAGCTACTAAAGAGTATAGAAAAGACATCTTTACAGGATAATACTTTCAAAATATACGCTCCAGATATAGTTTACAAAGACTGGCTTGAGTCTAATTTCGGCAGCCTTATCCAGAGAGTAGCGAAAAATTTAACTGGCAAAGATTTGTCTATAAAGATAATATCTCAGGAGGAACAGGAACTATCAGAAGAAAAACAAAAGCTTTTAAAACAATTGCCAAAAGACAAGCTTCGAAGATCTCTTAACTTAAATCCTAAATATACATTTTCTAATCTTATAATAGGAAACTGTAATAAAGTTGCCTATAAAGCAGCTATTTCTGTTGTAGAAAACTTAGGCAAGATATATAATCCTCTTTTTATATATGGAGGCATAGGTCTTGGAAAAACTCACATTTTACATGCTACAGCCCATTATCTTTTAGCAAAAAATCCAAATGCAAACATTATATATACTACAGCAGATGCTTTTATGTCAGAGCTAATATATTACATGCAGAAAGGTTCAATATTAGACTTTAGAAAAAAGTACAAAAATATAGACCTTTTACTTATAGATGATGTTCAATTTTTAACTGGTAAAGAAAGAACCCAGATAGAATTTTACTATATATTCAATGCTCTTCATCTTATAGGAAAGCAAGTAATTTTATCGTCTGATACTCCACCTTCAAAATTAAAAGGTATACAGGAAAGACTCTTAAGCAGATTTTCAAGTGGTCTGGTTGTTGAGGTTAAACCTCCAGACCTTGACACAAAATTATCTATAATAAGGAAAAAGGCTTCTGACCTGAAAATAAATATTCCACATGATGCTATGCTTTTAATTGCAAAGACTGTAAATACAAATATAAGAGAACTTGAAGGTTCACTAATCAAACTTAAAGCTTATAGTGAAATAATGGAAAGACCTATAACTTTAGAAATGACAAGAGAAGTTTTAAAAGACGTTTTAGAAGTAAAGGAAATAGAACAGCTTTCCATCGAGAAGATACAAAAAGAAGTTGCAAATTACTTTGGTGTTAACGTAAATGAAATCTTATCTTCATCTCGAAAAAAGAAAGTTGTAATGGCCCGTCAAATAGCTATGTATTTATCCAGGTATCTTACTGATAAATCTTTAAACGAGATATCAAAAGCTTTTAAGAAAAAAGACCACACTACCGTTATAAACGCAATTGAAAAAGTAAAAAACCAGATGGAAAAAGACAGAAAATTTAAACTGACAGTTGAATTCCTCAGAGATAAACTTCTTACTCTATAACCTGTACTTTGGCCCCAGAATTGTCTACATCTAATACTTTGTAAGTGGATTTTATTCCCTGTTTTTCAAATACATCTACCATTGCCTGACCAATAATATTAAAATTATCTACAGCAAAGGCAATTATAGTTGAACCAGCACCACTTAAAGATGCTCCTATAGCACCATTTTCTTTAGCAGCGTTAATTACCTGTTCAAATCCAGGAATAAGTTTTTTTCTATAAGGTTGGTGAAATCTATCATCCATAGCAATCTTAAGTAAATCAAACCTTTTATTACATAGGGCTGAAATAAAAAGAGATACTCTTTGAACATTATAAATACCATCTCTTAAAGGTATTTTATCAGGCAGTACTTTTCTAGCTTCTTCTGTTGATAGTTCAAGTTCAGGTATGACAACAACAGCCTTAATTTCCTGTGGAAAACCAATTTTGTTGTAAAAGGTTTTCTCATTATCAATGCAAGCTGTTATTAGTCCACCTTTCCATGCCGGAAGTAGATTGTCTGGATGTGGTTCGAATTCATAGGCTATTTTAAAAAATTCTTCATCACTTAAATCTTTTTTATTTACAAAGTAGGATGATAGAATACCTGCCACTATCGCTGTAGCACTACTTCCAAGTCCCCGTGCTACAGGTATATTTATTTTCTGAGTTACCTTTACCCCGTGAAACTCATTACCAAGATATTCACATGAACGTTTTAATACTTTTATAAAAAGGTTCTTCTCTGGGTCTTCCAGTTCAGGAGTATAAGGAACTGTATTTATTTCTACGCTGTCGTTTTCTTCAATTATGAACTCATTGTATAGTGTAAGGGCAACGCCTAAAGTATCAAAACCAGCTCCTAAATTAGCTGAGGTTGCAGGCACCTTAACTTTTAATTTCAACCTAAAATCCCCTTAACTGGATAATCTATTTTACCTTCAAGAATATCAACGTACTCTTTAATACCTTTTTCTAAATCATATTTTGGGACAAATCCTAAGTCTTTCTTTATTTTGTTCATGTCTGCCTGGGTATACTCCTGATAAAAATCGTAAGGACAATCAAAGTAATCAGGCTCTAAGTTTTTACCTAAGTATTTATTTAAAAGAGCAACTACCTCATTAAATGACCTTGCTTGACCACTTCCAACATTATAAACAGTAGATTTTGGGGCATTCACAGCCTGGATAGTGGCGTCTACGGCATCCTTGATGTACACAAAATCTCTCTTTTGTTCTCCCCATTTAAACAGTCTAGGTCTTTGATTTTTTTTCATCTGTAGGTAAAGTTGGAATATCATACTTGCAAACTTTTTTTTATGGG
>CAZEYS010000027.1:0-17429 GCA_964516095.1 uncultured Aquificales bacterium | reverse complement strand
TTTTTCCTATTTGAGCACACGAACCAACTGTTGCCCATGTATCAACTAATGTTCCTGAACCTACATAAGCTCCAATATTAACATAGGAAGGCATCAGTATTGCTCCCTTTTCTATAAAAGAACCGTATCTTGCTGTTGCAGGTGGAACTACTCTAACTCCAGCTTCTTTCCAGTTTTTCTTTAAAGGTATCTTGTCATAAAATTCAAATGGTCCAACTTCCATAACCTGCATATTTTGAATTGGGAAATAGAGAAGTATAGCCTGTTTTACCCATTCATTTACTATCCATTCTCCATCCTTTTTTTCTGCTACTCTTATTTTTCCCTTATCTAAAAGGTCAATAACTTCTTTAACAGCATCTTGGTATTTCTTTTCTTTTAAGAGTTCTCTATTTTCCCATGCCTGTAAAATATTATTTTTTAGTTCTTCCACTTGATTTCCTCCTTAAAAATAGTCTTTAAAAAAAGTATATAATAAATCCTATCTATATTAAACTTGAAAGGAGGAAAGATATTGTGATTCCATATTTTTTTGAACTTTACTTTAAACCTAAACAGGGATGGGAAAAACTTGCTAAGGAAAATTTTACAATTAAAGAACTTTATTTAAAGTTTGTACTTATTTTTGCTTTTATTCCTGCCTTCAGTCATTTTATAGGATTTACTGTCTTTAAAAGCGTTTATATTAGAGGTATACAGGATTTTTTACAGATTGCAGAGAAAGACAGTCAGCAAAATCCTCAAACTATTGAGTATATGAAAGCCTTGCTGAAAGCTCTTCAGGATAGTGATTTAACAAAAGAGATTTTAATTATGCTTGTAACTTATGGTTTTGAGCTTTTCAAGCCTGTAGTTTTGGCCAGTATAATATTTTTCCTTGCAGGTGCTTTTGGAGGCTTAAAAGATTTAAATAAAGCTTATACTGTTGCTGTTTTTGCACTTATTCCTTCGTGGGCAGCTGGTGCATTTTATGCAGTAAACTCTCCAATTTCGATGTTTGTTCTGTTTTTAGCTTCTTTTTATACGTTTTATCTTGTCTTTATAGGTGGAGAAAAGGTTCTAAAAATACCAACAGAAGGCTCAAAACATTTCCAGTTTATAATACTGGTGGTAATTTTCTATCTTATTTTAAGTGGAATAATTGGTTATGTAGAGTCCACTATAACTTTCAGAATATTAGTTATGTAAGATACTTTTAACAATCTGTGGTAGTTGAGAAGTTATCATGCCGTTAGTTGCTACAAAATCTGCACCGACCTGTTTCGCTTTCTCTGCAAGGTCGGTTTTTGTATGCCCACAATAACCGATAACTTTTATACCTTTTTCCTTTATTTTTGGTATAAGGTTAAATACATCGTTACTTTTAGACTCGAGATTAATGGCTACAATATCTGGTTGAAACTCATCTAATTTAGGAAATGTACTTTCCTTAAAAAAGGCGATAATTTTAGCTTCATACCCAGAAGTTGTTGCAAGGGATTTTATTTTAGAGTTAAGCATTAGGTTTTCGTCTATTATAAGAATTTTCATTTTATGACACCTCTATTTTGTATTTTTCTTTATATAATTCATTAAATTCTTCTAATTTATCTTCGAACCCTTCTCTGCCCATTAAAGCATACATAAAGTTTTTTCCTTCTTCAACAGCTGGCTGGTCAAATGGATTTATCTTATAAAGATATCCTGAAAATCCAACAGCCATTTCATAAAGATAAATTAACATTCCTAAGTTGTATGGGTTTAGTTTATCTAAAGTTATAGTTAAATTTGGAACTTTACTTTTGGTTAAAGCGGCTTTTGTTCCAAGTAGTTCTTTAGTGAGTATTTCGTGCAGTGTATGATTTTTCAAGTAAGATATCTCTTCTGGAATACTGTCAGGTATTTTTAAGTCTCTTAATGGATTTTCCACATTTATAAATGTTATTATTTTGTCCTTTGGTCCTTCTCTATAGAGCTGAATTTGTGAGTGCTGGTCTAATGTTCCTATTGCTTTTACTGGAGTTTGCCCAAGTCCATCTTTTCCTAAGCTTTCTGCCCAAAGCTGTCTCCACCAGTCTACAAATTTTTCCATTCGCTCAATATATGGCATCATAACTGCTATGCCTTTACCTCTTCTCATATTTGCAAGATAATGTATCATTGCTATCAGGTATGCTGGATTATGCTCGACGTGTTCTTCAACAGAACATATTAAATCCATTTTTTTGGCACCTTCCAGAAGTTCATCTATATTAATAGAAAGAGCTGCAGCAGGTAAAAGTCCAACTGGCGATAAGACTGAAAATCTACCTCCTACTTTCTCTGGGATACTGAAGGTTTTTATATCATTCTCTTCGGCAAATTTTCTTAAAAATCCTCTTTTAGGGTCTGTTGTTATAACTATATGTTTTTGCCAGTTATTAGGTAATTTATCCTTTAATAAATCAAGTATTATTGAGAAGTTTGCAATTGTCTCAACAGTGGAACCTGATTTTGAAATAACGTTAAAAATGGTTTTTTCTATTTCTATTTTTTCAAGTACAGCTGATACTTTTTCTGGGTCTACATTATCCAAAACGTAAAATTTTGGAAAGTCAAAATCATTGTGGTTTAACCACTTTAATGCCTGAAAAAGCATCTGAGAACCAAGAGAGGAACCACCAATTCCTACAACAACAAAATAATCAAAATTTTCCCTTATGTATTTTCCATACTCTTTTACTTCTGAGTAATCTTGATATGGGAGTTTTGCAAAATAAAACTTTCCGTCTTTTTCTTTTTGGATACGTGCATGGGTTTCAATAACAAAATGTCTGAATGAGTTTAATTCTTCCCTTAATATTCCATCTCTTTCTCCAATAATGTCTGCCATAACGTTTGTATAATCAATTTTTAGCAATTTCTTCCCTCCTGTATTGCTGTAATAGATTATGAGCAAATCTTATTGGTTCTGGTAATTTATAATTTCTTAGGGCTTTTAGTGTTAATTTTAAAGACGAATCAATAGATATATTATTTCCTGGCGACACAAACACCGGATTGGAATTTTTTTTAGTTCTTACCACATAGCCCCTTTTTTCACCGTTTACAAAAACTGGTTCATAGGCAAATTTTTTGTTTTCAGGTTCTTTGAATTTACCAGTTAATTTGGACTTCCCAACTCCAACAGCAATCTCATCAGTGATTACACCAAAATGGGCAGCTATACCCATCTTTCTTGGATGTATTATACCCATACCATCTAGTAGGAATGCATCAGGTTTTGACTTTAGCTTTTTATAAGCTTCAAGTATAACTGGTAGTTCTCTGTATGCTAAAAATGTAGGTATATAGGGAAAGTCTATAGTTTTTTTTGCAAAAACTTTTTCTACTATAGAAAAGTCTTTTAAATCCATAACCACTATACATGAAATTGCAGTTGTGGGATTTTTCCATATATCTGTAAATGTTGTGTCAACACCTGCTACAAATCTTATCTCTTCAACAGGCTTTTTATCCTGCAGTTTAAGTTTTTTTGCTAATTTTAGTTGCTCTTTTTCTAATTTTTCTAACGTCTTATTGTCATACATCAAAATATCACCATATTATCCCGATGAATTGCCTCTTTTTTAGATTTTTTCCCTTTTAATTCATTTAACTGTTTCCAGTTATAATTTACAATCCCTTTGCCTATTATAATACCTTGATTGTTTTCTATCGCAACAACATCATTTTTAGAAAAATATCCTTCTACTGATTTTATCCCTGCTGTTAATAAACTTTTTCCAGTTTTTAGAGCTTTTTCTGCACCTTCATCGATTTTTATTTTTCCTTTTACCTCTGATAATAAAGCTATCCAGCTTTTTTTACCTTTGTACTTTTTCTCTTTTGGATGTATAAAAGTACCTTCTATATTGCCTTCTATTATTTCCAGTATTATATTTTCCTTTTTAGGAGATATAACAACAGGTATTCCGTGACTTACAGCTATCTCAGCAGCTTCTAACTTACTTCTCATTCCTCCTGTACCATATTTGGATTTAGACGCTTTTGCAAAGGTTAGTGCTTTTTCTATATCTTTAATTTCTTTTATTATTTCAGCGTTTTTATTAGAAGGGTCATCTGTGTATAATCCGCCAGCTGTAGAAAGTATTACAAGTAAATCGGCGTTGAGTAAAACAGCTACATGGGCTGCTAAAAAATCATTATCACCAAATACTATTTCTTCAACTGCTACAGTATCATTTTCATTTATAATTGGAACAACATTTAAATCTAATAGTTTTTCCAGTGTGTTTCTTGCGTAGTTGTATCTCTTTCTTATTTTAAGTCCTTCTGTTGTTAAAAGTACCTGTCCTATTGTTAGACCTTCAGATGAAAATTTTTCGTCGTAAATTTGTATTAATGTTGCCTGTCCTACTGCTGAAACTGCTTGTTTTTCGGTAACTGTTTTAGGTTTTTGTTTTAATCCTAATTTTTTTATACCTGCAAGAACAGCCCCAGAGGAAACTATGATAACGTCAATACCGTTTTCTTTGAGGTTTTTTATCTGTTTTGCAAGAGATTCAATAAAATCATAGTCTATTTTATTGTTTTTCTCTAAAAGTTGAGAACCTATTTTTATTACCAACTTTTTGACTTTTAACTTTTTCATTACTGGCTTTCAAGTCCTTTTTTAGCAAAAATTAGGTATCCTGTATGGGCTACCATTCTGTCTGTAGGTCTTAACCTATCAGGAACAGGTTTGTAATGTCTTTCTAAAAGCTCTATTACTTCAATATTTATAAAGTTGTGCTTATGTAGTTCTGTTAAAAGGTTTATAATCTGATTTGTAGTTGGAACTAAAAATCCGATATTTGCTCCGACTTTTAATGCTTTTTTTATGTTATCCAGATAAAGCCATGGTTCTCTGACATCTATAAATGCAGCATCAAAATCTTTTTCTAAAATTTCAGAAGATAGGTCATGATGTTTTATCTCTACATACTTTTCTAAGTTTGCAAGTTTTAGGTTTTTATACGCCTGGTCTATATACTTTTCTTCTTTTTCATACGCTATGATTTTTCCTGCTGGTTTTACAGCATTCGCCATAACAATAGTTAATGCTGCACTGCCAACTCCACTTTCAAGCACCTTCATTCCATCTGTTATTCCAAGTTTTAAAGTGATAAAAGCAGAATCTTTCGGATATATAATTTGTGTCTGGCGTTTTATTCCATACATTATAATGTCAAATAAAGACGGTTTTAATACTATAAACTCTTCTCCTAAATGGCTCTTAATTATACTCCCGTACTCTTTTCCTATTAACTGGTTTAAATCTATGTTTCCTTTGTGTGTAGAAAATACTTTATCTTTTTCTATTTTTACAAAAAAAGAGCTTTTTTTACCTTTTAATTGAACTGTATCTCCTTCCTTGATCACTTACCCCTACCTCTTTTATATGCTCTGTATCCAAAAAATACAAAAATACCTATAATTATCATCAAAAGTAGTGTTAATGTTATGTCTAATTTATCCATTTACTTTTTGCCTTTGCTTTTGTAGATAAATCATTATAGCAGTAATTGCTGCTGGTGTAATTCCTTCCAGTCTTGCTGCGTGGGCAAGGGTTATAGGTTTTGCTTTTGATAATTTCTGTACTGCTTCTTTTGTCAATCCTGGTATTTTTGAGTAATCTATATTTTCAGGTATCTTTATACTTTCTAAATGTCTCATCTTTTCGTTTATTTTCTTCTCTCTTTCAAAGTAGCCAGAGTATTTAACGTTTATTTCAACTTCTTCTGCAACATACTGTTTTTCTGGTACTGGTATTCCCTGTTTTTCTAAATCTTTCATACCTACTTCAGGTCTTTGCAAATAGTTGAAAATAGTAGTTTTCTTACCATTTAAATCCATTGTTTCTTTCTGGTAAAAAGACAACCAGTTTTTTATATCTTCCTCCATCTCTTTAACCATTTTATACTGCTGATAGGTAAGCATACCAAGGTTGTAGGCTTTTTCGTAAAGACGAAGTATTGGATTATCCTGTCTTAAATGAAGTCTGTACTCTGAACGGGAAGTAAATAGTCGGTATGGTTCTATAACTCCTTTTGTTGTTAAATCATCTATCATTACTCCTATGTAACTTTCATCTCTTCTTAAGTAAAATGGTTCTTTGCCAAGTGCCCTTAGTGCTGCATTAATTCCAGCTACAAGTCCTTGACCAGCTGCTTCTTCATATCCAGTAGTTCCATTGAAATTACCAGCATGATAAAGACCTTTAACTCTTTTAGTCTCCAGAGTAGGATATAGTTCAGTTGGTGGGACTACATCATATTCAATTGCATAAGCAGGTTTTAATAGTACCACGTTCTCAAGCCCAGGAATTGAGCGGTACATCTCCCACTGAATTTCTTCAGGCAAAGAAGTGGAAAGTCCATTTGGATAGATACTTATTCCATCTCTTGTTTCTGGTTCAAGCCATACTGTGTGTCTTGCTTTGTCTGCAAATTTTACAATTTTATCCTCTATTGAAGGACAGTACCTTGGCCCTACTCCAGTTATAGCACCTCCATATAAAGCAGTTCGATGTAAATTTTCCCTTATAATCTTATGAGTTTTTTCAGTTGTGTACGTTATATAACATGGAATTTGCTCTTTTTGACCTTCTTTGAACCAGTAAGAACCAAGGGGCTCTGTCCAGAAGGAGAATTTCGGAGGTGGTTCGTCGCCAGGAGCCTCTTCAAGAATAGACCAGTTTATAGTATTCTTATCAAGTCTTGCCGGTGTACCTGTTTTAAATCTTACAAGTGGAAATCCGGTTTTTCTATAAAATTCTGGTAATTTTTGAGCTGGTTTTTCTCCCATTCTACCAGCAGGAAACTTTTTATCTCCAATATGTATTAATCCATCTAAGAATGTTCCTGTTGTTACTACGATTGATTTGGTTTTTATTCTTATTTTTCCTTCTATCTCTACACCTTCAACTTCATTTGAGTGAGGTTTTAAAAATATATTCGTAGCTTCTCCTTCTATAACCGTTAAATTTTCTGTGTTCTGAGTTTTGTTAACCATATATTTTCTGTATTCTTCTTTATCTGCCTGGGCTCTTGGAGAGCGAACAGCTGGACCTTTTCTTGTATTGAGCATTTTATACTGTAGACCGGTCTGGTCTATTGCCTTCCCCATCTCTCCACCAAAGGCATCGATTTCTCTTACCACTATACCTTTGGCAATTCCTCCAATTGCTGGATTACAGGGCATAAGGCCTACTTTTTCTTTATCTAATGTTACAAGGGCAGTTTTTGCTCCAAGTTTTGCACTTGCAAGGGCTGCTTCTATGCCAGCATGACCACCACCTATAACTACAACATCAAACTCTGTATCGTAAACCATTTTTACACCTCATTATAAATTTTATAAAAAACCTAATTACAGTAATAAAAAAATATGTGATAATATAAATATACTTTCTATCTATAGCATATTAGCATTCTTACTATAGAATTTAAAATATAAGCTATAAAAATTTTACATCAAATGGGGGAAGAAAAATGAGACAAAAAAACAGCACCAACGCTAATTTGATTGAACTTGTATTTCAAACTTTAATGAACTGTCCAGAAACGTGTAAAATTGAGAAGGAAAATGAAGTGATAATCGAAGTTCCTCTTGATAAACTAATGGAAAGATTAACAGAAGAGATTAGAAAAACCATTTATGACATCCTTACCGATGGTGTGTTAGTAGAGGATTTAAAAAAACATTTAGAAAAAGAAAAAGGGAAAAACTTTACAGGTAAAGTTATAAAAGATATGGACGGTGTTATTTTTAAGTTTAAAACCTTAGAGTAAGTTGTGATAAACTAATTGCCATCTACTTTTTCAACTTTACACGGGAAGTTATGTTTAAGATTGGAATTATCGGCATAGGTAACATGGGAGAGGCTATTTTAAATGGCATATTAAAGAACACCAATATAAAGCCTGAACAGATTATAGTTTCGGATGTTAACAGTGAAAGGGTAAATTTTATAGTCAATAAGTACTCAGTTGCAGGAACAGATAATAACCAGCGATTAGTTAAGTTGTCAGAGATAATTTTTATTGTTGTGAAACCTAAAGATTTTGAAAAACTTGCAAGCAGTATAAAACAGCATATTGCTAAAAAAATACTAATCTCTGTTATGGCTGGAGTTAGAATAAAAACCATAAAAGATATTCTTTCAGACGGATATATTGTGAGAATTATGCCTAATACTGCGGCTTTGGTTGGAGAAAGTGCAACAGCTGTAGCTTTTGAAGAAACTTTTCCTGAAGATAAAAAAAAGGAAGTTTTAAATCTTATAAATTCATTTGGTAAGGTATTTGTTATTGATGAGGTGCTGATGGACGCTTTTACTGGGCTTGCTGGAAGTGGACCGGCATACGTATTTAATATTTTAGATGCTTTTGCTCAAGCTGGAGTAAAACAGGGATTTTCCTATCAACAGGCTCTTGATATAGCTTTGCAAACTTTCTATGGAAGTGTAAAACTATTAATAGAGACAAAAGAACATCCAGCAGTTTTAAGAGATAAAGTGACATCACCAGCCGGAACTACTATTTACGGCCTTCATGAATTTGAAAAGGGAGCATTTCGGGATGTAATAATAAATGCTATAGAAAGTGCTACTAAGAGAAGTAAAGAGTTATCAAAATGAATGAAGAAATTTTAGAAAAAGTTGTTGAGGAAACAAAAAGACTTATAGAAATACCAAGTTATAAAGATTGTACTCAAATACTAAGATATTTAGAGAACAGGCTTGATTTCATAAATTTTAAAAAACAGTATGTAGATAAATCTATAGATTCAAATCCACAGTACAATCTTGTAAATTTGTCCAAACCTTTTATGATTAATACTCACGTTGATACAGTGCCACCGATAAATATGGAAAATCCTTTTAAACCTGTTATTAAGGATAACAAAATATATGGCAGAGGAGCTGCTGATACAAAAGGTTTAATAGCTTCTTTGATAGTAGCACTTGAAATATTCAAAGAAAAATACCCTGATAGAGATATTCCGGTTTCAATATCATTTACTGTAGATGAAGAAAATCATACTGCCCTTGGTTCTCAAAAATTAATTAAAATGCTTGATGGCATAGAATACATACTTGTTTTGGAACCAACCTACGGCATTATATGTAATCAACAAATAGGAACATTAGAATTTGAAATTGAAACTACTGTAGATTCTGTTCATGCTTCAGAATTTGAAAAAGCAGATAATCCAGTCAAAAAACTGATGCACTATGTTGATAAGATTGAAACTATACTTGAAAGACCGGTAAATATTATTAAACTAAATAGTGGATGGGATTATTATGCAGTTCCAGAAAAGGCAAATATGTTAGCAGAAGTGAAAGTTTTTGAAAATGAAGATATAAAAACCCTTGAAGATAAAATAAAATCAATTTTAGACAAGAAGTCGAAATTTAAAAACATTGATAGCGAGGAGTTTTTAAAATTTAACTGTGATAAGGAAGTAGATATAGTCTCGCAGGCATATGAGAAAGCATTAAATAAAGAACCTATAGTTGGTGCTATGCCTTCATGGACAGATGCTGCCAATTATCATAAAGCTGGTATAAAAACAACAGTATTTGGTTTTGGTAGTTTAAAAGATGCCCATACCAAAAGAGAGTACATTTCTTTTTCAGACCTTGAAAACATGACAAAGGTACTTTATAACCTTTTTTCCATTCTGACCCAGTTCCAGCGTTCATAGAGTTTTTTAAATCCCTGTTTTTCGTAAAATTCTATAGCCCTTTTATTTTTCTTTCCTACCCATAATCTGGCCACTTCTCTACCTTTTTCTTTTATATGTTCTAACGCCATGTTTAGTAAATATTTACCTAATCCCCTATTCCAGAACTTTTTTTTAATAGCTATTTCATGTATTTCTCCCACAATTTTCCCATCAAAATTATCTTTCCAGTTTGCATCCACAACAATAAAACCTGCTATTTCATTATTAACAAAAAGAATTTTAAAAAGTGTTGAATGTTTTTTGAGCCATTTTATATATCTTTTTGCACTTTTAGCATCAGGTTCCCCATATTCAGGGTAATCTTTATAAGCATCAAAGATGACCTCTATCAGTTGGTCTATATACTGGTCTTCAAAATCCTTTAATTTTAAGTCCATATCTTATTTTTTTGGCTTAAATAGTATTGTTGTTACAGCCCATTGTTTTTTATTAGAAGATATTGGATTAAATTTCCAGCTTAATACATAATTTTCTATAATCTCTTTCAGCTTTAAATTTCCCAATGCTTGTGGATAAATTATTTCTACTTTATCAACTGTACCATCTGGGTTTATCCATAGTTTTACCTTTACTTTTGGTGGAGGTGGTAGTGTAGTCTTTATAGTAGGAGGTGGAGGTTTGTATACAATAAGTCTACCTGAAGCCGGACCAAATGCTGTTTCATCAAATTTATTTAGTCTGGTTCCAAAAGATAAATTAAAATCGCCTTTTAAGACAGGCTTAAACTCCAGTTCTTTACCAATTTTAGGCTCATATGAAGCTATACTTCCACTTTGAGGTTTTTCTTCAGGAAGTGATACTTCTTTTTCACTTAACTGAACGCTTTCAGGAATTATTGGAGTCTGTACAGGTAAGACAGGTTTTGCCTGCACTTTTTTGCCAGTGGCTTTTTGTTTGTCGACAGGTTTACTGATATGTTTTTTTCTTTTATTTTTGCTGCTTCGTATTTTTTTTAAGGGCTTTTTAACTTCTTTTATCTCTATAAACTTTACTTTAGGCTGGTTTTGTTGTTTTATTTCTAATTTACCAAAACTGCTCAAACTGTATCCATACAGATATAAAAGAGTAAAATTCAAGAAAATAGCCAGTAACAAACCTAAAAAAAAGATTCTTTTATTAAAGCCTGTAGTTGTAAATGAACGTTCCATAATGTTATTTTATGTTATATATTTACTAAAAAGCAAGGAGAACAGTTTGAATTTGTCAGTTGTAGGCCTTGGAAGCTGGGGAACTGCACTTGCCCAGAGTCTTTCTTCTAAATTTCAAAATGTTTATATATGGGGAAGAGATAAACTCCTTGTTGAAGCTATAAATAAGAAACATATAAATGAAAAATACCTACCAGAAATAAGACTAAATGAGAATATTGTAGCAACCAACCAGTTAAACGAGGTGTTTGAAAAGGCAGATATCATAATTATAGCAATACCATCTCAGGCAATAAAAGATTTCGTTAAAAAGACAAAAGATTTTAACCTGAACAAAAAATTAATTATTTCGGCTTCAAAAGGAATAGATATCCAAAGCTTAAAACTTATATCAGATATTTTTATGGAAAACCTTCCTATAAGTGAGAACCAAATATTTGCATTATCAGGACCTTCTTTTGCAAAAGAAGTAGCTTTAGGTTTACCAACTGCTATTACTCTCGGTGGTGAGATACACAATGCGAAATATTTACAGGATATTTTGAATACTAAAAACTTAAGATTTTACATAACTGAAGACCTAAAAGGAGTAGAGATTGGTGGAGCTGTTAAAAATGTTATCTCAATAGCAACTGGAATTAGCGATGGACTTGGTCTTGGAAATAATGCACGAGCTGCCTTAATAACCAGAGGACTTTATGAGATGACTAAAATAGTGAATATATACGGAGGAAAAGTAGAAACTCTATATGGTTTAGCTGGAGTTGGTGATTTAGTTTTAACTGCAACTGGAGATTTATCAAGAAACAGGAAATTTGGTTTTCTTATAGGAAAAGGATATACAGTTAATGATGCACTAAAGGCTGTAGGTCAGACTGTAGAAGGTGTGGAAACCTCAAAAGCTGTGCAAAAGATAAAAGACAAATATAATTTAGAACTGCCTATAGCAGAAACAGTTTACAAAATTATTTATGAAAATTTACCTCCAGCCAAGGCTATAGATATCTTGATGAGCCGACAGCCTACCAAAGAATTTATTTAAAAATCACTAAGTTTTCTGCTATAATATTTTTTTCGATCTATTATCCATAAAGGAGGACTAATTAGATGGCAGTACCAAAGAGAAAAAAGTCTAAAGCAAGAACAGCAATGAGAAAAGCTCAGTGGTATAAAAAATTAAAAGTTCCAGGGATGTCCTTATGTCCTGAATGTGGACAACCTAAAGCACCTCATAGAGTTTGCCCCCATTGTGGATATTATAAAGATAAAGAGGTTATAGAGGTTGTTTAAGTGTTTATAGCACTTGATGCTATGGGGGGTGATTACGCCCCAGATTCTAATATTGAAGGTGCAGTTTTATTTGTAAAAGAAACAGGAATTGGCGTATACCTTGTAGGAAAACAAGATATATTAGAAAAAAAGCTCAAAAAATATAACATTAATAATCTTCCAATTGAAATTGTCCATGCTGATGAAGTTATTGGTATGGACGAACCTCCTTCTATTGCTGTACGAAAAAAAAGAAATTCCTCTATGTACATTGCAGCTAAACTTGTAAGGGAAGGAAAAGCTCAGGCTTTTGTTTCCGCTGGAAATACAGGAGCCGCTATGGCAGTATCCAAATTTATTGTAGGTTCTGCTCCTGGTATAGAAAGACCGGGAATAGCTGTTGCTTTCCCAACAAAAAAAGGAAAACCTACAGTGTTAATTGATGTAGGTGCAAATGTTGACTGTCGACCCAGACATTTAGTTTATTTTGCAGTTATGGGACATACCTATGTAAAGGAAATTTTAAAGTCTTCAGACAATCCAAAGCTTGGAATACTGAGCATTGGAGAAGAAGAAGGAAAAGGAAACGAACTTGTAAAAGAAACTTATCCTCTACTAAAGATGTCTGGCTTGAATTTTGTTGGTAATGCTGAAGGTAGAGACATTTTTACTGGAGATTTTGATGTTATTGTATGTGATGGTTTTGTAGGAAATGTTGTTTTAAAAACAAGTGAAAGTCTTGGAAGTATAATTTTAGATATGATAAAGCAAGAAGTTCAAAAGAGTTTTATATCAAAAATTGGTGCTGCCCTTATGCTTCCTGCTTTAAAAAGGTTTAAGAAAAAGGCAGATTTTGCAGAGTATGGCGGGGCACCTCTTCTTGGAACTAAAGGAACATGTATAATTACCCATGGAAGAGCTGATGCCAGAGCTATAAAAAATGCTTTAAAAGTTGCTGCTGAATTTGAAGAAACTCATTTTAATGATATTTTGTCTAAGAATATTCAAAAACTTCTTCCACCACAACTTCTTGAGGTATAAGTTTTTATGGGTGTTGAGATAACTGGTATCGGAATGTATGTACCTTCTCGTGTATTAACAAATTACGATTTAGAGAAGATACTTGACACTTCAGATGAATGGATAACAACTCGAACAGGAATTAAAGAAAGACACATTGCTGAGGAGTGGGAAAAATCCAGTGATTTGGCACAAAGGGCTGCAGAAGAAGCTATTGAAAATGCAAATATAGATAAAAAAGAAATAGATGCTGTTATAGTAGCTACTTCAACGCCTGATATGATATTTCCGTCAACAGCATGTTTTTTATCTGACAAGTTAAGTTTAAAAAATCCTATGGCGTATGATATATCTGCAGCTTGTAGTGGATTTATATACGCCTTAACAATGGCAAATTCTTTTATTAAAAGTGGTCAGTTTAACAATGTCTTGGTTGTGGGAAGTGAGGTGTTTTCACATATAATTGATTGGCAGGATAGATCTACAGCAGTTATTTTTGGTGATGGTGCAGGTGCTGTTGTCTTATCTAAGACTAATACTGACAGTGATATACTTTCAGCTGTTATGCATTCAGATGGTTCACACTGGGGGTCTCTTTACTGTCCAGTTGGAGAAAAATTAAAAATGAGAGGTCGGGAGACTTTTAAACTGGCTATAAAAAGTATGGAATCAGCTTCAAAAAAAGCATTAAAAAATGCAGGTTTAACTTTAGATGATATAGATTTGGTAATACCTCATCAGGCTAATATAAGAATAATCGATGCTTTAGCTGAACGTTTGGGGATACCTCACGAGAAAGTATTTAGTAATATACATAAATATGGAAATACAAGTGCAGCTTCCATTCCTATAGCTTTATATGAGGCAATAAAAGAAAATAAAATAAAAAAAGGAGATAATATTCTCCTTACAGCTTTTGGTGGTGGATTAACATGGGGTTCTATAGTTCTAAGATTTTAGACGTCTTCTTTTTTAAAGTCTTCTGGTTTTAATGCTTCAATCCATTCTCTGATTTCTTCTTCATCTAAATCAAGGTCTTTTTGAAGCCCATTTTTATATTCATTTAAAACTTTCTCATTTACAAATATTGGGGCGTCTGTTCTTATAGCTATGTTTATAGCATCACTTGGTCTTGCATCTATTTCTAATTTTTGTCCGTCTCTATCTAATTGAATAATTGCATAGTAGGTATTCATTTTAAGATCATTTATTATTACTTTTTCAACTTTTGCATTTAAACTTTCTAACATGTTAACAAGTAGATCATGGGTCATAGGTCTTGGTATAAAAACTTCGTCTAATTTCATTGAAATCGCATTTGCCTCAAATACCCCAATCCAGATTGAGAGTATGTCATCTGACTCTTTTCCTTTAAGTATAACAATGGGCATATTGGAAACAGGGTCCAATGTTATCCCGTATACGTTCATTTCAACCATAATGGCAGGCCTCCTTCTTCATTTATATTAACCTGAGGTTAATTTTCTCCTACTACCTGTCCTTCTAAAGAAAACCTATTTGCTTTTGTAATCTTAACTTCTACAAGCTCTCCTAATAAGTTATTCCTTCCTTCAAAATGAACAAGTTTATTTGTTCTTGTTCTTCCTACGAGTTTTCCGTCTTTTTCTTCTTCAGCAAGGACTTCTACTGTTTTTCCTTCATACTGGAGGTTTTTCTCAAATGCAATATCCTTTTGGATATTTATTAAATCGGTAAGCCATTTACTTAATGTTTTAGGGTCTTCTGTCATTGGTAAGTCTGCTGCTGGTGTTCCTGGTCTTGGAGAGTATTTGAAAGCAAAAATCTGGTCATACTTTACTTCTTTCACCACCTTTACAGTTTCAAGATAGTCTTCATAGGTCTCGCCAGGAAAGCCTACTATTATATCTGTTGATAAGGCTATGTCAGGCATATACTTTCTGAGAAGTTCTATTTTTTCTAAGTACTCTTTTTGGGTATAACCTCTATCCATTGCTTTTAGTATCTTATCAGAACCAGCCTGAATTGGAAGGTGTAAAGCTTCACACACTTGAGGTATATCTGCCATAGCTTTTATTGTGTCTTCGTTTAAGTCTCGTGGATGTCCTGTTGTAAATCTTATTCTTTCAACTCCGTCTACATTTGCTACTGCATATAAAAGCTCCCAAAACTTAACATCACCTAAATCTTTTCCATAAGCTGTTACATTCTGACCAATTAAATGAATTTCTTTAACACCATCTTCTACTAAATACTGGACTTCTTGTATAATTTCACCTATTCTTCTGCTTCGTTCTCTACCTCTTGTAGTTGGAACTATACAGTAAGTACATTTTTTATCACATCCTCTGATAACAGTAACGTATGCAGTGTAAGGATTATCTCTTACAGTTGGATATTTATCTAACTCTGTTTCGTTTTCGTCTATTTCTTCAATAATTTCTACTGCTTTATTTCCCTGTTGTGCCTCTTCTAATAGTTTCGGTAAGTGATGGATGTTTGTAGTTCCAAATACCATATCAATAAATGGTGCTTTTTGTAGTATCTCGTAACCTGCCCTTTGTGCTAAACATCCACAAACGCCTATAATAGCATCAGGATTTTTATTTTTTACCTTTTTAAACTCTCCTAATGCAGATAGAACCTTCTGGTCTGGCTTTTCTCTTACTGAGCATGTATTTACTAATATAACATCTGCTTCCTGCCAGTTGTCAGTTAATTCATAACCAAGAGACTTTAACATTCCAGCCATCTTTTGAGAATCATTTATATTCATCTGACAGCCAAATGTACGTATATAAAATTTTTTCATGAAACTTCCCCGATTTTTTAGAATAAAACTTTATAATTATCTTATATCTAAGATATGCTTTACAATGATTTATTCCATAATAAGATATAATATTAGGATAAAAGGCGTTTTAAGAGCTTTTTACTTTTTTCTACCTTCCCCACTATTTGGGAAACATCAATTAGATTTTCTTTGTATTCTTGTTTTAGGGGATTTATAGTAACAGCTTTGTAAAAGGATTTAAATGAGTTTTCATAATCTTTAGTTATAAATTGAATTGCTCCTAAAATGTTATATACAGGCGCACCGTCATAAACAGAAATTACATCAGGAAGAGCATTCATAACATCTTCTAAATGACCTTGATTTATACTTTCTTCTAACTTTTCTATTAACTCTTCCAAGCTATTTATGTTGGATAAAAACTCCTGTTGTTTTTCTTTTTCCATTCCTTGTTTTTCCAGCATATATCTGGCTTTTTCAAATTCTCCCATTTTAATATATGAGTTAATTAATCCTTCTAAGGAGTATTGGTTGTGAAATGTAAGTAAGGACTTTTTATAAAATTCTGAAGCATTATAATAATCTATATAAGAGGATAATTTTTCAGCAATTATAGTATAAGCTGTTGCAAGTGCAACCTTTTCATTTTTCCAGTTTAGATTTGGAAATATTTCAGTTTTCCAGTCGTATATGTTTAATAAGTCTCGCAGATTCTTTGAGTGGTAAGAAGTGTCTATAAATGTATCAAGGATATGTTTAGTGATAAAACTAAATTCCATTAACTTTAAGGAAAGATTTTTTATATTTAAACTTATAAACCTATAAAATTCATAATCTTCAAAATCTTCATCAAAATACCCGTAGGTTTCAAATATATTTTTAGGGGTTATTACACCATACTCAGGAAGCAAATTTTCAATATTTAACTGCTGGAGAATTTCTATTTCAATTCCATTTAAATCTCTGTAGTTTTTAACAGTTTCATTTTTGAAAATATCTATTACTGTTTCGTTTGGATAAAAGATAGTATTTTTATCGTTATTTTCCTCTATAACTTCAAAAACTTCTTCCATAAAATCCTCGTCAATTGTGTTTTCTGTGGACAGCCATAGGATATTGTTCTTCGTGCTTTGATTTATCACTTGATTTTTTAAGTATGCTTTGTTTTCTGAAAAAAGATTTAAAGTTTTTACATTGTTAGAAGCAGAAGAAGTAAGGTCTTCTGGGCTACCTGTATAAATAATCTCAATATCTTGGTGAGAGCTTAATGTGTTTAGTATTTCATCTATGAAGCCTTTTTGATTTCCTTTTTTTATAACTGCAACTGTTAAATCCAAGTTAAATTCTCCTAATGTTGTTTTATATTTTTTTCGGTTTCATTAAACTATTTTTTTAATTTTTCGAAAATATCTTTACAAACTTATTTATTTTGAGGTTAAATTGATAGACGGAAAAACTATACT
>CAZEYS010000026.1:0-17536 GCA_964516095.1 uncultured Aquificales bacterium | reverse complement strand
CGTTTTAAGAAACGTTGGATATAGACATGGAAAATTTGTAACATTCTTACCAAAACCAATAGCTGGTGATAACGGATCTGGTATGCACACTCACTTTTCAATATGGAAAAATGGTGAAAACCAATTTGCTGGCGACCAATATGCTGGTCTTTCTGAAACTGCACTTTATGCAATAGGTGGAATTATAAAACACGGAAAAGCAATTGCAGCGTTTACAAACCCAACTACAAACTCTTACCACAGACTTGTTCCTGGATTTGAAGCTCCAGTAAGACTTGCCTACTCAGCAAGAAACAGATCTGCAGCTATAAGAATACCAATGGGTTCACAATCTCCTAAAGCAAAAAGAATTGAGTGCAGATTCCCAGATGCATCATCTAACCCATATTTAGCATTTACAGCACTTTTAATGGCTGCAATAGATGGAATTGAAAACAAAATCCACCCAGGAGAACCTCTTGACAAAGATATTTATGCCATGACTCCAGAAGAATTAGCAGGGGTACCATCTATGCCAGCTTCTTTACAGGAAGCAATAGATGCATTAAAAGAAGATATGGATTTCCTACTTAAAGGCGGAGTAATGGATGAAGACTTTATCAATATGTGGATAGAAACAAAACAAGAAGAAGTAGATGCTATAAGACTTGTTCCTCATCCAAAAGAATTTGAACTTTACTATGACATTTAATTAAAAATTTCTACTATACTACTTAAAGGCCTCCCAGCTAAACGGGAGGCTTTTTTTATATATTTTTTTGTTATAAAATACTCATCACTATGAGATATGAGCTTCAAACAAAAATTTTAAAATTAAAAAGAGAAATAAAATACCTCATTCCAGAAATAGCTGAAGATATTCCCAAAGAAAAAGTCCTACAAAAGTGGAAAGAGTACACTCCTCAAGCAAAAAAAATTTTTGCTGTTGCAGAAGATGGTAGTGTAAATAAAAAGCAGTTCTTAGGATTTTATCTTTATGCTGTCTCAGGATACTCTTTCGGACAGAATGATGGAAAGAATGTAGAGGAATTTATAGGTGATATAAATATATCTGTCATTAAAAATACAGATAAAGCTGACAGTTATTTCAGGCTTTTAATGTTTCTATCAGAGATAAAATCTATTGTTAAACTGGCTAAAAGAGAAAAACCTCAGTTGTTACTTATTGATGGTACTTTATCATCAAAGTTTATAATTTCACCACCAAAAACAGACTGGTTTTCAAATAAAGAATTTGGAGGAAAACTTGCCGAAATATCTGGCTTTTTAATAGATGATATTATAGATATTCTCTATAAAGAAGATATAGCGTCCTTTTCATATGAGATTAAACTAAAAGCTATGAGGCTTATTAAAGATAAATTGCAAGAAACTCCGCGTAGAGACATTCTGGAAGCTTTTCTGTCTAAACTTGCCTATTTTGAGTATTTGCTGGTTCTATATGACCTTTTTTATTCTCTTGAAAATAAACCTTTTATTATAGGTATTGCAAAAACATCTCAAGATACACAGCTTTTTAAATCTGCTGTTCCAGATATAAGACTACTGCACAGATTTGTATACACTCTTGGTTATACGCAGCCACTGACCATCTCAATTGAAAGTAAAGCAAAAGAAAAAACCCAGGAATGGGAATTCTCTGAGGTTTTTGAAAAAAGAAAACCACAAATTGCACATGCCCTTAAAGATATAACCATAAAGTATTTTTATGGGAAATACGATAGTGGAAGAACTATTTCAGTGATAGAAGTATATGAAAATCCAGAAAAAGAGAGTGTTAACCCAGAACTTATTCTTGATTACTTGGCTTACTTATCAGTAGGAGGGTATCCATTCTTTTTGAAAAAAGTGGATAAAGACGTAAGAATAACACATAAAGATATGCAAATGATTATAAGACTACTTGGCCTTGACAAAGAGTTAACTGGCAGAGAAGAACTTGTATAAAATGTTTAACTGGATAGCAGTAGAGAAACAAATAATCGGATTTGTAATTTTTGTGCTTTTTCTTATTCTAATTAAAAGTATCTGGTTTGGTCCTTCTAAAAATTTTACTAAACACAGCCTTCTGCTAAATGTTAATACTGCAAGCTTTAAACAGCTTATAGATGTTCCCTATATCGGCCCAAAAACTGCAGAACATATACTGAATTTAAGAAAAAAGGTTGGAAGATTTAGGAATTTAGAGGAGCTAAAAAGTATAAGAAATTTTAAAAAATTTAAAAACTACTTAAAGGTGGAGTGAAATGCTTTTAGAAAATATGTTATATAGTTTTAATGCCGACTGGCTCCACTGAACAGCACAGCCCGTACGGTCTTATTGGAACAGATTTTATAACAACTGAGGCTATAGAGAAGAATGATTATTTAATTAATTCTGCTTTTGATATATCACAACTTTTGGGCATTTGGCGTAGTCCTAATACTCTTACAGGTTTTTTAAGCCTTGTAGTTTTATCCTGTTTTTGTCTTTTTAAAGCGATTGCAGTCAGTATGAAAACCTCTATAATAAGATTAAAAGTGTTTTGAGAATTTCTAACGAAACTCTCTGCCATTCACCACTTGTTTAAAAACAGGTGCATTCTGGCAATTTTTTCGTAAAAAAATTAGTGTGAACTTCTTAATTTTCGAAGATGTTCTTTGTAAGTTTTAGAAAATATATGAGTTTTATTATTTTTTGTGAAATAGTAAAGATAATCTGTTCTTTTAGGATTAGATATCATTAAAAAAGTTTGTTTGGAAAATGTAGATATTGGAGTAGGCGGGAGCCCATAATGAGTGTAAGTATTAAATTCACTTTTTACCTTAAAGTCTTTTTTAAAAAGTTTACCTTTCCATTTGTTCTTGAGTTTTAGAGCATATATTACCGTTGCATCTATTTGTAAAGGCATATGTAGATTTAGTCTCTTGTAGATTATTCCAGCTATTATTCTTTTCTCCTCAGAAATTGAAGTTTCTTTTTCTACCAATGAAGCTATTATCATCTTTTTGTAAAATTTTGGGGTTATACGCTTTATTTTGTAGTACTTTTTAAAAAACTTGAAGAAGTATTTTATGACATATTCAGCTGGCAGATTCTTACTAAAAAAATAAGTTTCTGGGACAACAAACCCTTCGAAAGAGTTTTTGTTAATGCCTAAAGCTTTTAAAAATCTTTTGTCAAATGCTTTTTTTAAAAAAACTCTTTTTTTTACTACTCCTTTTTTATCAAGTTTAGAAGCTACTTTAAATAAATCATCTCCCGGAACAACTGTTACTTTTACAAAAATTACATCACCTTTTACTAATTTTTCCCATACGTCTTTTAAAGAAAAATTCCCTTTAAATTCGTAATATCCACTTTTTAAAGGCTTTCCTTTTAAGTATGAGAACAGAACAAAAAGTTGATAAAAATCTATTACTTGCTTTTTTTCTAATTTTTCAGCAATCTGCTTTACTGTAGAGTTTGCAGGAATGTAAACATAGGTATTTACGGGCTTTTTTATAAAAATTACGTAAAAATAAAGAGATAAACCTAATATGAGAACGGCAAATAAAAATCCCATAAAGAAAGCCAATAAATTTTTCATAACGGGTTCTTTTCTAAATATGACTCTAAAATAATTACCGCAGACACAGCATCCAGTCTATTCTTTATTTTCTTTTTATTTTTTAATATCTGTTCTAAACGTTCTCGTGCTATGTCAGATGTGAATCTTTCATCCTCAAAAACAATATCTACATCAGGTATATATTTTTTTAGCTTTTCTACAAACTCTTTTGTTTTTCTTGCTTGCTCTCCTTCTTCTCCTTTTAGTGTAAGGGGAAGACCAACTACTATTTTCTTAGGATTATACTGGGAAACTATATCTTTTATTTTTTCAAAAACCTGAGGGTTATTTTTTAAAACTGTTAAAGGTGTTCCTGAAAAACCAAAGGGGTCACTGACAGCAACCCCTATTCTTTTATCTCCAACGTCAAGAGCTAAAATTCTTTCTTTTTTTATTGACAGGTTTCTCCCTCGCACTTAGTTGAAATTCCTGCTATCTTGTAAAGAGGACAGAAATTGAATATGGCTGTAAAAATAAGTATAAATCCAACTACTTCAGCAATTACAAATATGCCTCCTTTTTCAATACCCAGCCATATTAAAATTGCTCCTACCAATACTCTAACAACTGCATCCCAAAAAGCCATCTTATTACCCTCCTTAATAACTTTTTATACTTATACTAATGCTTCAGATTTTGTTCCTACAACTTCATCAGGATGAGCAATTCTTCCTAATACAGCTGAAGCTGCTGCAACTGCAGGACCTGCAAGATAAACTTCACTTTTAGGGTGTCCCATTCTTCCTGTAAAGTTCCTGTTAGATGTAGATACACATACTTCTCCTTCAGCAAGTATTCCCATATGTCCACCAAGACAAGGACCACATGTAGATGTGCTTATTAAACATCCTGCATCAGCCAATACTTCTAATATACCCTCGTGTAAAGCCTGTTTGTAGATATTATCAGAAGCTGGAATAACTATACATCTAACGTCAGGGTGTACTTTTTTCCCTTTTAGTATTTGGGCAGCTATTCTTAAATCTGATAATCTTCCATTAGTACAAGAACCTATAAACACCTGATTAATAGGTCTTCCTGCAACTTCACTTACAGGTTTAACATTTGATGGCAAGTTAGGAGCTGCAACTACAGGCTCTATTTTTGAAGCATCAAATTCATATTCACAGCAGTACTTTGCATCTGGGTCAGCTTTGTAGATAACAGGCTTTCTATTTGTTCTACCTTTCAACCATTCTAAAACCTTTTCGTCAGCTTCCATAATTGCATTTTTTCCACCTGCTTCTATTGCCATATTTGTAATGGTTAGTCTGTTTTCTACATCTAAAGCTTTTATTGCTTCTCCATGATACTCCATAGCCCTGTAAAGGGCACCATCTACACCTATTTCACCAATAACAGTTAAAACAAAATCCTTTCCACCTACCCATCTTTGTGGTTTTCCATAGAATGTAAATTTCATAGTTTCAGGTACTTTAAGCCATGTTTCACCTGTAGCCCAGATATAAGCAAGGTCTGTAGAACCTACGCCAGTTGAAAATGCACCTAACGCTCCATATGTACATGTATGAGAATCTGCTCCTATTACAAGGTCTCCTGGAACAATAAAGCCTTTCTCTGGTAAAACTGTATGCATAACACCACTGTCATGCCCTTCAAAGTAGTTTTTAATTCCCATCTTCTTTGCAAAATCTCTGGATATTTTTATCTGCTGAGCTGAGAGTATATCTTTAGGTGGGAAGAAGTGATCCATAACAAGAGCTATTTTATCAGGGTCATGAACTTTATCTATTCCATATTTTTCCAGTTGTTTTATAGCAAGTGGAGCTGTTATATCATTGGCAATTGCAAGGTCTACTTTTACTCCAACAAGTTCTCCTGGTTCAACATATTTTCTACCTGCATGAGCTGCTATTATCTTTTCTGTTAAAGTCATTCCCATAGGTCATTCCTCCTACTAAAATAGATTATATAAAACTTTTAAAATTATATGTATTATTATATGTTATAGATATGATAAATGCTAATAAAATCAAAGAGGTAAAAAATGAATCAACAAAACTTTGGACAACTGGATAAATGTGATCCTTACTCTTCATTTGGAGTGTTTTGTAATGCAAACTCTTTCTGGGAAGGTATAATTATAATTATTGGTGTTATTTTACTTTTAGGTCTTACTATTTGGTTTGTAAAGAAAAATCAAGAAGCAAACAAAGACGATGAAAGAATAAAAAAATGGCAATAGTTTAATGAAACTGCGAATCAAGGTCTAAATAATCATCCTCGTATACTTTTTTTTGTTTCTTGGATGCTGCTTTAGCTCCTTCTGTTAACACATACCGAGCAATAGCTTTAGCTTTCTCAAGTGGAATTTTAAACGGTGGCATAAAAGACGGGGGATTTATTATTATTTTTGCAACCTGTTCTACTGCTTCTTCTCCAGTACCGTACTTTTTAGCAATTTCTGTAAAAGATGGTCCAGTCCTTTTTTGGGAAAAATCATGGCATGATAAACAGTTATACTGCTGGACCAATTTTTTTCCTATTTCATACTCCTTCTCAGAAGCAACAGAAAAGCCTATTAGAAATATTATCAATAGAGCTTTTCTAAACATGTTTAGAATTCTTCTTCTCTTTTATATTCAAATATTATCTCAACCACTAAAAATACAATAGATATTATATTAGCAACTGCAGCTCCAACTGCAAGTCCTATTGCCAAAGGTATGTGTATACCTGTGAAGTACAAAAAGGTAGCAGGTATAAGGTGTAAATCTGCAACTAAAGCTGTAGCAAGCATCTCTGCTGATAAAATCTTTTTAGCTCCGAACTTAAGAACTGTCGCAACAAGATTGACCGTAATTGCAACTACAAGCTGATAGGGGTCATGACTGAATATGAAACCTACATTACTGGTTAATGCTAAAACGATAAAAAAGTCTGACCATACTTTTCCCCAGTTTATCATGACACTTTTTCTCCTTCTTTATTTTCTATTTGTTCATTTTCTTTTTTTACCTTTTCTTCTTCCTTCATTTCCTCAAATTCTATAAAGAATTCTTCAGCTCTTTTTAGAGCTTTAGGATGACCCAGGATTAAAAGTGAATCTCCTTCTTCTAATACAGTATCCCCTGAAGGAGCTATTTTCATCTTACCGTCTTTTCTTATTATTGCAACTATAGTTGCCCCTGTTTCCTGTCTCATTTTTATATCTTTTAATCTTTTTCCTGCTAAAGGCGAACCTTCAGGTATCTGTATTTCTATTATATCTATATCTGTTTTTTCTCCATATGCTATTTTTTCCATAAATCTGGATATGGTTGGTGTTGGAGGGTGTAAGATTAAAGATGATATTCTTCTACCTATTGCTATACTTGGAACTATTACCTCATTCGCTCCAAGTAATTTCATTTTTTCTGCTGCTCCTTCATTGGTGGCGGTAGAAATTATATAAAACTCATCTTTATCTGGCCTTATCAATCTGGCTGTAACAATAACTGCAAGGTCTTGGGTATTTTCTTCAAAGGCAGTAACTAGACCTCTGGCTTTTTCTATACCAACCCCTAAAAGAACACTTCTTTTGTAAGGCTCATCTATAACATAAAATTCCACACCAAAATTTCTTATTTCTTGTTCTTTAGAAGGGTCTGGCTCAATTAAAATTACCTTTATGCCTCTACGTTTTAGGTTTTTTATAGTTTCTTTGGTGATTTCATTGAAATGGCAAATTATATAATGACCGTATAGTTTTTCCATAGCTGCATACATCCTCCAATATTTATAAATGCTTACTATATCATTTTGAAAAAATACTTGAACTGTAGCAACAAGACCATAAAGATAAGCAAGTGGAAAAGCAATTATTAAAAATAGAATAGAAAATAACCTGTTTACAGGTATATTATCTGTATAACCTTCTGTATATCCAACGGTAGATATGGATATAACTATATGAAAGAGATAATTCAGAACGCTTATTCCATCTGTTTTTCCATTTAAAATCATCAGTATGAGAACACCAAGACCTGTTATAAAAATTACAGTCATTAAAGGCCAGCGAAGCTGGAACAAAACATCATAAAACTTTTCTTCATATATAGCTTTATAATTTTTAGGTTTTACATTACCATAATGCGGAATTTGCTTTTTCTTCTTGTTTTTATAAGCCATCTAAAAGTTCCTTAAGTCTGTTTTCTTTTAACTTTAATAAATCTAAATTTGTTAAAAATTTTAGTACGTACTTACCAAGTATATCAAATTCTAAATTTACAGATTCTCCTACTTTTCTATATTTTAAGTTTGTATTTTCTAATGTATGGGGAATTATATTTATACTTAGTTTGTTGCCGTATATGTAATTGATGGTTAAGCTTATTCCATCTACAGCTATAGAACCTTTTTCTATTACAAATTTTTCATAACCTTCGGGAACTTCTATCTCTAATAAGGTATGCTCACCTTTATTTTCAAGTGTTATTATTTTCCCTGTTGTATCTACATGTCCCTGTACAATATGTCCTCCAAGTCTGTCGGATACTTTTAAGGCTCTTTCTAAGTTTACATAATCCCCTATCTTTAGATACTTAAAATTTGACCTTTTTATTGTTTCCTCTGAAACATCGAAAGATATACTGTTTTGTTTTATATCAACTACAGTCAGACAAACCCCATTAACGGCTACACTATCTCCTAAATTTACATCATTTAGAATCTTTTGTGCACTTACACTTATATTCATTCCATCAGAAAGTTTTGTGATTGTGTTAATCTTTCCAACTTCTTCTATTAGTCCTGTAAACACCTTTATTCCTCATTAGCAGTTTGTTTATAAATTATATAATTTGTGTAAACTTTTTTTACATAGTTTCTTGTTTCATCAAACGGATGCACTTCAACAAATTCTGCAATATTTCTTGGCTTAAATCTTTTAAGTGTCCTTATCACATTTGCTGAACCTCCGTTATAAGCTGCTACTGTATAAAATATATTTCCGTGAAACTTTTTCAAAAGATAGTGTAAATACCAGTCTCCATAATCTATTGAGATGTATGGATTGAACATATCAACAATATCAAAATCTTTATCGTTTCTTTTTCTCGCTGCCCAGTAAGCTGTTTTTGGAACGAATTGCATAAGACCTACTGCATTTGAAAATGAAACCGCTTTATAGTAAAAATAACTTTCCTGTTTCATCACTGCATATATTAAAGGCTTCAAATTCCCAAAAGGTTTTATATATCTTTCATTTCTTGGTAGTTTCCTAACTACAACTTCAGGAATTACACTTTTTAAATAATCTACTTTTTTATACTTTTTGTATAAGTAAACTCCTTCTCTATAAGCCCATCTGTATAGCTTTCCATTTTTTTTGAGAGTTTCTATTAATAGGTTTCTTTCGTGCTTACGTATAATACGTGGATTTACCTGTATTTTATTTTTGGCAATTATATAGTAAAAATCAATGTGATGAGAGTTTGAAATTTTTTTTAGGTATTTTTTATCTCCAGAGCTTAAATAAAGCCAGTAGTTTAGCTTGTTTTTATTTTTTATCAAATTTCTTTTTCTTAATAGATACTTATAAGCATTTTCCTTGTTTTTTTGAAAGTACTTATATAAGAACGTATACCAGACTTTTTCTTCTCCAACTGGTAAATAGTTGATAAATTCTAAAAATAAATCGTACTTTTTATAATGAAAAGCCTTTTTGGTTAAAACTAACGCTAATTTGTTTATATACTTTTGATTTTTGGTTTGTAAGAGCTTATAAAAATAATCTTTTCTTTCTTCCCAGTTTCCGGCGTAATATCCAAGAATATACACAGATACCGCATACCATTTAGAATTTTTATTTATCTCATTCAAGATATTTCTCGCTTCTTCAAAATGACCAGTTTTCACATTTAAATAAAGACTGTAGTAAAGGGTTTTATCGGTTTTAGGAAGAAGAGGAATTATGCCAAGGGCCCTGATATACATTCTATGGGATATTAATGTTTTTACAGCGGTAAATATTTCACTTTTGCTTAATTTTTTGTAAATTTCCAAAAAGGTTTTATATCCGTAATATCTGTTATATATATACTTTGTGGCAAGTTTTTTTTTAAGCTGTAAATCATTGTATAGATTGGCCTTCAAATAAAAATAAAACGGTAGATCTTCTTTATCTAAAGCTATATAGTTTATTTTGTTTAGATACTGCTTTGCTCTCTTGTAATTTTTTCTATAAAAATTGTCTCCAGAAAGCTTTAGCAACAGATAATTATCTACCGCTGTGTTTTCTTTTTTAGGCTTTATAGGTTTCTCTCCATAGATAAGATTTATCTGAGAAACAAAATAGTTTATATATGGCCTGAAATCTTTATTCTTTATTTGATTAAAACATTTTTTTGCTTGTAAAAACTTCTCTTTTTCAAAAAGGCTATAGCATGTATAAAAATCCGAAGAATAACTTATATTAAAGAGAGCTATCAGTATAAAGACGAAATATCTCATTTTCTTTCTAAATATTTTCTTGCAACGTCTGAATCATCAAAATGATAAGTTTTATCATTAATTATTTGATATGTCTCATGTCCTTTGCCTGCTATTAGAATTATGTCGTCTTTTTTTGCTATGTCGATAGCATATTTTATAGCTTCTTCTCTATTTATGATTTCAATTATTTTAGAACTATTTTTAATCCCAGCTTTTATATCCTTTATTATTTCTTTTGGGTCTTCTGAACGTGGATTGTCTGAAGTGAGTATTATTACATCTGAAAACTTTTCAGCTACTTCTCCCATTTTGGGTCTTTTACTTTTGTCTCTATCTCCTCCTGCCCCAAATACAGATATAATTCTACCTTTTTTTATACTGTTTAGGCTTTTAAGTATATTTTTTAGTGCATCTGGAGTATGAGCATAATCGTTAATAACTAAAAAGTCATTAGAATGTACTATTTCAAATCTACCTTTAACAGGTTTTAAAAATTGTGTCAGCTGGATTAATTCTTCTATGTCAAATTTATAAGCTGTTAAAAAAGATAATGCTGCAATTATATTGTATACGTTGAATATGCCTCTTAACTGGGTTTCAACTTTGTATATTTTCCCTCTATACTCTATCTGTATCTGTGTTTTATCCATGGAAATTTCATAGTCTTTTATTTTGAAATGTTTTGCGTTTTTACCATATGAAACTACATATGCTTTTTTCTCCAGTTCGGAAAACAATTTTTTTCCATAATAATCATCTACATTTATACTAAAAAGGGCATTTTCATTTTTTTCCAGTACAGTATAGAAAAATTTTCTTTTTGCAGAAAAGTAATCTTCCATATTTTTATGATAGTCAAGATGGTCTTGAGTTAAATTTGTAAATATCCCTCCTTCAAATCGTAGGCCGTAAATTCTGTCTTGATGGGAAGCATGGGATGACACTTCCATCGATACATATTCTGCATTCTTTCTTCTAATATTATTTAATATTTTATTAAGGCATATAGAATCTGGAGTTGTCATACCTATATTAAAAGTAGTATCTTTATATTTGTAGCCAATAGTCCCAATTAGACCTGTATTTTTTCCTAAAAGCTCCAAATACTGATATATAAAGTTAGATACTGTAGTTTTTCCATTTGTTCCTGTTGTTCCAATGAGTTTTAAATCCAGAGATGGCTTTTTATAGAACCTATGTGCTATTAGTGCAAGGGCTTTTCTTGTATTACTAGACCAAAATACTGAGACATTATACTTTTTTATTTCGTTAAAGTATCTCTTATCCTGAATTACAACAGCTTTGGCACCTTCTTTAATGGATTTCTTTAAGAAACTATGGCCATCTACTTTGGTTCCTTTTATTGCTACAAAAAGACTATTATTTTTTACTTTTCTATCATCATTGGTTACAGTGGAAATCTGGCTAACAGAGCCTTTTTTTAACCTTTTTAAATCTGGAGTTAGTGCTTCTAATTTCATATCTCTAACATGTTTTCAACTGTTTTATATGCAGATTCTCCAAGTGCTTGCAGGTTATATCCACCTTCTAACATAAAAATAAATGGTACTTCAGCAGACAATAGTATATTTTTAACTATTTCTCCAACTCCGTATGTGGTTACTTCCAGATATGCTAAAGGGTCGTCTATATGAAGGTCATATCCAGCGGAAACTAATATCATATCTGGTTTAAATTTACTTACAAGCTCAGGCAGGATTTCTGAATATATTTTTATATATTCTTCATCTCCTGTCCCTGCCGGTAGAGGTACGTTATATGTATACCCGTACCCTCTTCCTTTTCCTTTTTCGTCTTTGGAACCTGTTCCAGGATAAAATGGATACTCATGTGTTGAAAAATAGAATACTGTATCATCTTCATAGAATGCTTTTTGTGTTCCATTCCCATGGTGAGCATCAAAGTCTACAATAAATATTTTTTCATAACCTTTTTTCTGTGCGTATCTGGCTGTTATTGCAATGTTATTAAATATACAAAATCCCATTGCTTTAGAATATTCAGCATGATGACCAGGTGGTCTCACATTTGCAAAGACCCTTTCAACACTGCCTTTATTAATTTCATCCACTGCCTGTAACCCAGCACCTACAGCATATGTGGCTGCTTCGTATGATAAAACTGAACAGTATGTATCAGGGTCAAGTTGTGTACCTCCTGCAGAGCATAAATCCATTATTTCCTGTGGGTAGTAATAATCATGAACCAATGCAATTTCTGTTGCAGTTGCCTTTCGTGGGTGTATGTTGATTAATTTTTCCTTTAAGGGAGCCAATGCTTTATCTATTGCAATAACCCTTTCCGGTCTTTCTGGATGGGTAGCAGGTGTTTGGTGCTTTGTGTATATATCATCGTATATATAGCCTACTTTTCTCATTTTTGCTTCCTGTTAATCAGTAGTATTCTAAAGGTTTCTTTCAATTTATCTATTATAGATACTTTTTTTGGCTTTTCCAACTCTTTAGGTTTTCTGTCCAGTGGTACTGTAAACTTATCCATAAGATTATCTAAAAGAATAAAACTATCGCATATTTTTCTTAATTCAAATGAACTTGTTCTTTTAAAGGAAGCATTTTCTACCCTTTTGCCAAGTTGCTGGATTTCTTCAACTACAGGAATGTAATCGCTATCACCACTTACAAGTATTGCAGTGTCATAGGCGTTTCTGAATGCTAAACTTATCATATCAGTGGCCAGTAAAACGTCAACTCCTTTTTCAATAAATCCTTCTGGAGTTTTCTTTAAAGGCATAGTTCTAACTTTTATGCCTATATTTTGAATTTCGTTTAAAAATACTTTCTGCCTTTTCCACTGCTCTTTTAATTTTGGGTCTAAATCTTCTGTTGGTATTCCGGTATAAAAATAAGCCCTTAAAAGCCATCTATCTTTTTTCAGTATATCGATAAGTTTACGGTAGTTTATTTTTACTTTATAGTAATTTGAAGCATGAAATAAGTTTCCAGCATCTATAAATATGGCTACTTTTTCCTGATAATATTTGTAAACTACTTTGTTTTTTTCCTTTTTACGAAAAATCTGCAACATATGCAAGCCCCTTCCTTTGATTTTTTATATATTTTAACTTTAATATTTTGCAAGATAATTACAAATTAAATTTTCTATTTTTTAATTTCTTTTAAAGCTTTTACGAACTTATCTAAAACTATACTTTCTGAAAAATTTTCCTTAAAAAAGGAATAAGCGTTTTCTCGGATAGGGTTTAGTTTTTCTATATTGTCCAGTATATACTGACTTTTTACAATAAGTTCTTTTTTATTTTCTGCAAGAAATCCGTTTATCCCATCCTGAACTAAGTAAGGTATATTACCACTTTTATAGGCAACTATTATATTTTTCGTTGCCATTGCTTCTATAACTGTTCTTCCAAAACTTTCATCTGCATGAGAAGGCATTAAAAAAACGTCAGATAACAGGTAATAGTCTATTACATTGTTAACTTTACCAACAAAGTTTATATTTTTTACGTTTTTAGCTAAATCTTGGGCTTTTTCAAAGTCTTTTCCATATCCAACAACAAACGCTTCTACATTTTCAGACTGCAAACTTTTGATTGTGTCTATAAAGTCAAATATCCCTTTTCCTTCGTCAACTTTTCCTACAAAAAGAAAAACAATTTTATTATCAAGATTTAGCTCTTTTCGTAAATGCTTTCTCTTTTTCTCATTAAATTCAAAATCTTTACTTAAAAAATTTGGTATTACCTTTATACTGCTTTTTACTCCATCTTTCAAAAGTTTTTCCTTCACATAATCACTGACTGCAAATATAGTTAAATTTGGAAAGATAAATTTCTTTAAAAAAAAAGGCTGTTTGTTTGTCATATGCCTGAAGACAACTGCCTTAGCACCAGAGAACTTTGCAGTTAAATAAGTATTTATATACTCATTTCCGTTGTTCCCAATAACAAAGTCTGGCTGAACTTGCCGTGCAAATCTGACCAGCTTTACAGTTGAAATAGGAGATAGTTCTTTATCTATCTTTATATAAACTTTCCTACTTGCTGGGATATGTATATTTCTGTCAACAAAACTATTTTTTGCAACAGCCACAAACAAATCTATATCTTTCATTTTATATAGTGCGTTTATAAAGTGTATAGAGTGAGTTTCAGTACCGCCTGCGTTTTTGTTTGGATTTCCATTTATCCACAGAATTCTCATCAGTACACTAAAACCTTTCTTAAAAAATCTGGTAATGATATTAATTTATTCCCTTCCACAAATATTCTATTTATCTGATATGGGTTTTCAAATCCGTTAAATTTCCCTTCCTTTGTGGTAAAGGCGTATTTGTATCCTGCATCTTTAACCAGTTTTACAATTTTTTCATTATAGTCTCCATATGGATAGCAAAATGTATCTACTTCCACTCCGAGCTTATCTTCCAGCATCTTTTTCGAATACTCAATTTCTTTTTTAGCCTCTTCAAAAGGGATTTTTGTTAAAAATGGGTGTGTGAGAGTGTGAGAACCTATCTTTATTCCATTTTTTATTAAAAAAGATAAATCAGACCAGTCCATAAGAGGTAGATTGACTTTTACCTTATCCACGTCCCATTTATTATATTTTCCTACCAGTAAAGCTGGAACAAAAACGTAAGCTGGTGCATTAAACTTTTGTAAAACTGGAAAAGCGTTTTCTATAAAATTTTTGTAAGCATCATCAAAGGTCAAGATAACAGATTTATCTTCTAATTTTGAAAGTGTTGTAAATTTATATCCTATTAATTTTAATGCTAATAACTGTCTTTTGAACTCTGCTTTCTTGATAAATAAAGATTTAAAAGGAGTTTGTTTCGGGGGATTTTGAATACTATGATACATTAGAGCTTTTGGCATTGCTCATAACCTCATCTATAGCCTTGAATACATCTTTAAGTTTAGATATATCTGGAGCAACGACGCATTTTGTCCAGTCATTATAATGGTATGCTTCTTTATTATCAAAATTAAAAATTGCTACTGTTGGTTTTCTTAAAGCTACAGCAATATGGTAAGGTCCACTGTCAGAAGATATAAACAGTTCCATTGCATTTATAGCACCTACTACCTCTAATATATCAGTTTTACCTGCTATATCATAAACAGGAATATCTGGATATTTAGATTTAAATAACTTTAAAAACTCTTCGTTTATACTTTTTTCAAAAGGAGCACCAAAAAGCACAGGAATAAATCCATATTTTTTATATACAAAGGCTGTAGTTTCTGCTATTAAATGGTAATCTACTCTTCTAGAAACAGCATCCTCTGTACCACAGCCTATGTTTATACCAAACATCTTCGTTTCTTGTGGTAGATTTAGCATATTTTTTAACTTTAATCTAAACTCTTTTCCTTTAGGAGTTTCTTTTATTTCTATTTGTGTATTACCTCTTTCTATACCTAAAGCATATAAAACAACATAATCTCTATCTGTGTAATTTAGAGGAAGTTTCCTGCCGGTTAGTTTTGCAAATTTTTTAGTTGAAGGAGCATATAAGGTATATAGTAGTCCCCGAGGAAAGACTTCATTAATTCCAACTGTTTTGATTTTATACTTAAGTCTACCAATTAAAGATAAAATAGTTGTTTCAAGTCCATAAGGTTCAAAATCTATGATAATATCAGGTTTCACTTTATCTAAAATTTTAATAAATTCTTTTGAGTTTTCTATTATCCCTTTTGGGTTTTGCATCTTATTTTTGTCTAAAACAAAAAACGTATCCAAAAGATGGTGATTTTCAATGAGAGTATGAGATGGATAATTCATATGGTTAGACAAAAAGACTAAGTTTAAACTTGCATCTGGGAATTTTTCTTTTAATGAACGCCATGCAGCAGAACTTCGCAGTATATCACCTATGCCTGCACTATGACCTTTTAACATAAGTATTTTTTTAGGATTCATTTCTTTCCCTGAAATAGTTTTCACTTATTCCAAACAAAAGTAAATAAAGAGGAAGTACTGCATCCCATATTCCGCTGAATATTCCACCTATCAAAAAGTATGCCGGGAAGACTAGAAATGTAACAGCATAAAAATCAGAAATTTCCTTTATCCTGACCTTAAAAACAAATTTAAAATAAAAAATCATCATCAAAATAACACCTATAAGTCCGATTAAGCCTTTTTGAATAAACTCTGAAATTAAAAATACAGACTCATATGTCCTACCTACAGGGGATTTTGGTGTTAAGTAATATCCAGAAGCATAACCATGACCAATAAGAAGAGGTATTATATTTTTATTTTCTATATCTTTTTTAATAACTTGCAGTCCTTTTTTTCCAATCATCCATCTACTAGATGAAAATCTATTCAACTGTTCTTCTGTAAGAGGTTTTTTCTGGACAATTGCATTGAGAATAATCTTGTATTTTGGAAATTTATGGAATGCATAAACCGTTCCAAATATGAATATAGACAAAACAACCACTACACCACTTATGATATATTTCCTATCCACCTGTTTAAATCTTATAAAATAGTAGAATACTAAAAATAAAGATCCTGAAAACCCAAGTAAAGGATTTCTTTTAGCTGCTATAAATAAAAATGAGGAAAATGAAACAAATAAAACAATATATAAAAATTTATATTTTTTGTCCTCCTCAACTATAAATAAAATTAAAGCTGAAATGCTACCTAAAGAAAATATAACACCAATTTCAAAAACACCGCCCCATATAGGCTGTTCAATATGTTTAACAAAAACATTATATCCGGTAACTATAAACTCAATACCTGTAAAAAAAACTATAAATCTGTTTAAATTGTAAAAGAGGGTTTTAGAGGGAGTAAAGGCATCTTTGGCAAAATAAGCTATGTTGTAAAAAATCATACCAAGACTATCTAAAAAGTCCTTAAATCTTCCATACAACAACGTGGATGTTTCTGTAGAAAATATAACAAAGACAATAGGCCACTTAAAAATACCAGAAAGTTTTATTTGCCTTTTTATAAATAAGTAAATTTCCCATATTAAAAACAGCGTTAGAGCAATCTGAAACAGGCTTATGGATACATATGCACAAAAAAGCAGTATAAAAAGTATAGTTTCCCGTGTTTTGAAAACTGTTTTATCTATTTTTAGCATCTTAGTGACCTTGGTTTTTATATATTTCTTCTAATACTTCTTTGGCACCTTGACGAAGGAGACTTTCAGCCAGAGCTGTACCAACTTCTTCTGGTTTATCTAAATCTCCAAGGAGGGTATCTTTAAAAAATTTTTTGCCTTCAATATCTGCTACAAAACCAGTAATTTTTAATTTATTGTCTATAATCTCACTGTAGCCTGCAAGTGGTACCTGACAGCCACCTTCTAAAGTTTTTAAAAAAGCCCTTTCGGCAGATGCTCTTATCTGACTTTCTTTATGATTTAGATGAGAGACTATTTCTATCACCTTTGTATTGTCAAGTCTTGCTTCTATACCTAAAAACCCTTGGGCAACAGCTGGAATAAATTTATAAGGATCAAACAACCGCCTG